>CAYVUF010000151.1:0-5846 GCA_964454605.1 uncultured Bacteroides sp. | reverse complement strand
CAGGAATGCTGTAAGTGTGTTTTCTGATGTTGTTGTGTAACTTCCCCCGGATATTTATATCCGGGGTTTTTCTATGTAATCAGCAATTGTCCATTTTCAGTATCGGACAAAACTTTTTACAGAACAGAAGAACTTCCCATTTCATTTTTTAAAGCGGAGGAAGAGAAATGAACGAATTAATGGAAACAGTAAAGGAAAATGTAGTGTTTTTGCTGGAATTTCTGGCAGTGGTAGCGGTGATTTTTCTCATTGCATACGCAGCAGAGAAAGTTGCGGCAAAGAGGAACGGAACAAAAGAACGGATTTTAAGCACGAGAAAAATATCTATGATAGGTATGTTTTCTGCGATTTCAGCAATTTTGATGCTGTTTGAATTTCCCCTGCCCTTTGCACCGGATTTTTACAAGTTGGATTTCAGTGAACTTCCGGCACTGATAGGAACATTTGCTTTTGGTCCAGTGGCAGGTGTGATGATTGAATTTTGCAAGATCCTTCTGAAATTGCTGTTTAAATCAACCAGTACAGCATTTGTTGGAGAACTTGCGAATTTTACAGTAGGCTGCAGCTTTATTTTGCCGGCATCTATTATTTACCTGTGCCGCAAAAATAAGAAAAATGCCATTGTGGGTTGTGTGACAGGTACGATTTGTCTGACTTTATTTGGTACCGCGTTCAATGCAGTTTATCTGCTGCCTAAATTTGCGGAGCTTTATGGTGTGCCTTTAGAAGCATTGGTGGGAATGGGAACAGCCATTAACGCATCCATACAGGATGTTGCCGGTCTTGTCTGCTACTGCGTAGCACCCCTTAATCTGATAAAAGGTACGTCTGTTTCGGTGATTACCCTGTTTGTTTATAAGCGTATCAGTCCAATTTTGAAGAAGACACACTAAAAATTTTCATCACTTGCACTTTGACAAAAATACAGTATAATAGAGTAAGTAGAGAAAGCACCTGCATTGTAGGTGCTTTTTTGAGAGGTGTGGAGATAAGAAAGGCATGGTAGTGTATGGAAGTAGAATTTGATGTGAAAATGGAATCCAGTATTTTGTATGATTATATGATGCATCATACTTACAGCAGTTTTTCGGGTTTGCTTGGAGCTGTGGCAGGTGCCTTGCTGTTGGTTGCCTATTACGCAGACAGACAGATTATTTTTCTGGTTTTTGGCTTGATTATCCTGATATATCAGCCTTGGACCTTGTTTCTGAAATCGAAACAGCAGATGGTGAACAACCCTGCGTTTAAGAAACCGCTTCATTACAAACTGACAGAAGAAGGAATTGAAGTTTCCCAGGATGGTGAAGTGCAGAATCAGAAGTGGGATGATATGTACAAAGCGATTTCTACAAATAACAGCATTGTAGTTTATACCACAAAAGTAAATGCCTGTATTTTTCCGAAGAAGGATTTGGGAGAAAACCGTTATAAGGTAATTGAAATGATATCCACACATATGTCACCGGATAAGGTGAAGATTAAACAATAAGAAGAAAAAATAAAAAGAAACTGCAAAGCAGAATTGGGAATGAAGAGAAATCAACAGGATATGGGACAGATAATAGAAACATTCAGTGCACAGGAAACATTTGATTTTGGGAAAAAAATAGGAGAAAACGTGAACCCCGGACAAGTTTATACCTTAATAGGTGACCTGGGCGTAGGGAAAACTGTGTTTACACAGGGACTTGCGGAAGGACTTGGCATAACCGAACCAGTAAATAGTCCGACTTTTACCATTGTACAGATTTATGAGGAAGGCAGAATGCCTTTCTATCATTTTGATGTATACCGGATTGGGGATGTGGAAGAAATGGAAGAAATCGGTTACGAAGACTGTTTCTATGGAGAAGGAGTCTGTCTGATTGAGTGGGCAAATCTGATTGAAGAGATTCTGCCGGAAACTTATACCCAGATAAGGATTGAGAAGAATCCGGACAAAGGTTTTGACTACCGGAAAATTACGATAGAAGAGCACAGCAGATAGTGCAAGGAAGTGCAAAGATAAGAGAAGGAAACTGGAAAACGAAGAGAAGCAGTGTGGAGGAAGAATATGAAACTGATAGCATTGGACAGTTCTGGTTTAGTCGCTTCTGTGGCAGTGGTCGAAGATGATTTATTGATTGCAGAATATACCATACAATACAAAAAAACGCATTCGCAGACTTTATTGCCTATGCTGGAAGAAATAAAGCGGATGATTGAACTGGATTTTGAACAGGTGGATGCCATTGCAGTGGCAGCAGGGCCAGGGTCTTTTACCGGACTCAGAATTGGCAGTGCAACAGCCAAGGGACTTGCCTTTGCCATGGATAAGCCGATTGTGGCAGTACCCACATTAGATGGATTGGCATATAATCTGTACGGAACAGACAAAATCGTCTGTCCAATTATGGATGCCAGAAGAAATCAGGTTTATACCGGAATCTATGAATTTCGAAAGGAAGATGATGGATACGCACTTCATACGCTCCAAGAGCAGTGCGCGATTGCTTTTGAGGAGATTGCGGATGCGCTGAACAAACTTGGAAGAGAAGTTGTTTTCCTTGGGGATGGAGTGCCTGTATTTGCACAGAAAATGCAGGAAATATTGTCTGTTCCTTATACGTTTGCACCGGCACATATGAATAGACAACGTGCCGGAAGTATAGGTGTTCTGGGTTCTGTCTATTACAAACAGGGCAAAATTCAGACAGCACAGGAGCATGCGCCGGAATACTTACGTTTGTCACAGGCAGAGCGTGAGAGAAAAGAGCAGGAAAAACAGGCATGATAACAATTCGGCAGATGGGGTTGGAAGATGTGGAGAGAATCAGCCAGTTGGAAGAAGAAACTTTTTCCATGCCCTGGTCAAGAACTGCTTTTATCGAAATGATAGAAAAAGAAGATGCCAGTTATTATGTGGCAGAAGTAGATGGAACCGTAGTAGGCGGTTGTGGTGTACTGCTGATAGCCGGTGAAGGAAATATTACCAATGTGGTGATTGATAAAAATTACAGAAATCAAGGCATTGGAACGCAGATGCTGCAATATCTTATAGAAGATGGTATGCGGCAAGGACTGACTGCGTTTACGCTGGAAGTGCGGGTAAGTAATGAAAGTGCGATACATGTTTATGAAAAATTAGGATTTTTTTCAGAAGGAATTCGCCCAAACTTCTATGAAAAACCGACAGAAGATGCTATGATAATGTGGAAGAGATAGGAAACAGATAGAATATTTACCACTGTTTTTATACATTTTTGATTGTTATAATGAAAAGGAACACAAGAAGAGATGTAAAGACAGGAGGGTATGATGAGAGTATATCTGGACGAGAAAGAAAAAGAATTGGTTACAGTGATTTGCAATCAGTGCGGCAAGGAATTACAGGTAGAAAATGGTATTCTGAAAGAAGAAGGTATCCGCGTCGTTCATGATTTTGGCTTTTTTGGACAAAAGGATGGAGAAACACACCGTTTTGACTTGTGCGAAGAGTGTTATGACAAAATGATTGCGAAATTTCAGATTCCGGTGGAAAAACAGGAACGAAAAGAATTGTTGTAGCCTGACATGAACAGGAGTGCCCATGTTAGATGTTTGTTTGCTTGGAACAGGTGGAATGATGCCATTGCCTTATCGATGGCTGACTTCCCTGATGGCAAGATATAATGGAAAAAGTATATTGATTGATTGTGGGGAAGGAACTCAGATTGCCATGAAGGAAAAAGGCTGGAGTCCGAAACCAATTGATATCATTTGTTTTACGCATTTTCATGCAGACCATATCAGCGGTTTGCCGGGAATGCTATTGACAATGGGAAATGCGGAGAGAACAGAGCCGCTGCTGCTGGTTGGACCAAAAGGGCTGACAAAAGTGGTTGCTGCGTTGCGTGTCATTGCACCGGAGCTTCCTTTTGAAATAGAATGTAAGGAATTGACAGAACCGGAGCAGACACTGGATTTTGACGGTTTTCGCATAGAAGCCTTTAAGGTAAATCATAATGTAGTCTGCTATGGCTATAATATAGAAGTTGACCGGGCAGGCAAGTTTGATGTTGAGAAGGCGAAAGCACAGGGCATTGAACAACGTTACTGGAATCGCTTGCAGAAAGGCGAAACCATTGAAACAGAACAAGGGCTGCTTACACCAGATATGGTACTTGGACCGCCCAGAAAAGGTATCAAACTTACTTACTGTACGGATACCAGACCGACTGACAGTATTGTCAGAAATGCTGACAACGCTGACTTATTTATTTGCGAAGGAATGTATGGTGAGCCGGAGAAGCAGAAAAAAGCAAAAGAAAATAAACACATGACATTTTACGAAGCGGCAGCCTTGGCGAAGAAGGCCAATGTAAAAGAAATGTGGTTAACCCATTACAGTCCATCTCTTGTCAGAGCAGAGGATTATATGAAGGATGTCAGAAAGATTTTTCCGGCTGCCAGGGCAGGTAAGGATGGTATGAGTACAGATTTACTGTTTGAAGAGTAACCGGAAAGAAGTTGTTCTGAGCAAAGGAGAAAGTGCGTGAAGAATAAAAATGGAATCAAACTGTTGATAATTGGTGTTATTTTAGCGGTGATAGTGGTAGGCTATTATTTTCATCTGGCAAACAGAAAGCAGGCTGAGAAGGAAGAGGTAGTGGAGTCTACCCAGGTGCAGGCAGTTCTTATGAAGAATCTGGAGAAAAGTTATCCGCCTACACCCAAGGAAGTAGTGAAATACTTTAATGAAATTTCCAAGTGTTTTTATAATGAAACTTATACCGATGAAGAGTTGTATGAGTTAGCTATGCAGATTCAGGAACTTTATGATGAGGAACTGATTGCCCAGAAAACAGAAGAACAATATCTGATTGATTTAAAGAGTGATATTGCTGAGATGAAAAATAATAAGTGCACGATTTCTTCTTATCAACTGTCTGCAAGTACGGACGTAGAACGTTTTGTAGAGCAGGGCAGGTCCTGCGCAAGACTTTATTGCGAATATAGTATGCTGCAGGGAACACAACGTGTTTCCAGCATGGTAGTATTTGTGCTGCGGCAGGATGAAGAGGAGCATTGGAAGATTCTTGGATGGGATTTGGATGAGTAGCCGATTGGGAATGGAAGAAACCAAAGAATAGAGGAGAAGAAAGGATTGTAAGGCAGAATGGAAAAAGAAGATGTGCTGATTCTGGCAATCGAAAGTTCCTGTGATGAAACAGCGGCGGCTGTTGTAAAAAATGGCAGAGAGGTATTGTCCAATATAATATCCTCGCAGATAGCGTTACATACCTTGTATGGCGGCGTTGTACCGGAAATTGCCTCCAGAAAACATATCGAAAAGATTAATCAGGTAATGGAAGAGGCATTGAAGGAAGCAGGAGTAACATTAAAGGATATTACTGCAATTGCGGTAACCTATGGTCCGGGACTGGTGGGAGCCCTATTGGTGGGCGTTTCCACTGCGAAGGCAATCAGTCTGGCTTCGGGTATTCCGTTGATTGGGGTACATCATATAGAAGGACATATCAGTGCCAATTATATTGAAAATAAAGAACTGGAACCGCCTTTTATCTGTCTGGTTGTGTCAGGCGGACACTCTCATCTGGTTGCAGTGAAAGACTATGGAGAATATGAAATACTGGGAAGAACAAGAGATGATGCGGCAGGAGAGGCTTTTGACAAAGTCGCAAGAGCAATTGGATTAGGTTATCCCGGCGGCCCTAAAATCGATAAGGTGGCAAGGGAAGGAAACCCGGATGCCATTCATTTTCCTCGTGCAAAAGTAGGGGATGCAGTTTATGACTTTAGCTTCAGCGGACTAAAATCAGCTGTTTTGAATTATCTGAATTCCTGTGAAATGAAAGGAATACCGG
>CAYVUF010000150.1:0-5875 GCA_964454605.1 uncultured Bacteroides sp. | reverse complement strand
GAGCAGGGTTCCCTTGCGGCAGCCAGAGAAAAAGGTCTGGTTGGTATGGAAGGCAAGGAATATGTGGTACAGGATGGAGATGTTATTCTGTTCCGCTTTAATGTCTGATAAGGGAGAAAAAGAAAGAGCGTATGAAAGATATCATGAATGCAACAGACATTGCTTTTCCCAATCTGAATATTTATCTGGAAAATGTGCCGAAATCTTTTTGGGTATTTGGATTTGAAGTGGCTTTGTATGGTGTTATAATTGGCATCGGTATTATGGCTGGCGTTTTTCTGGCAGCATATATTGCCAAAAAGGAAAAAGTGAATCCGGATATCGTATGGGATTTTGTAATTTATGCCATTATTTTTTCTTTGATTGGCGGACGATTGTACTACGTTATTTTTTCATGGGATATGTATAAAAATGATTTGGTTCAGATATTCAATGTGAGAAATGGCGGTATGGCAATTTATGGGGCAGTAATTGCCGCTTTTATTACCTTGTTTGTTTATTGCCGCAGGAAAAAGTTGAATTTTTTTCAGATAGCAGATATCTGTGTACCGGGTCTGGTGTTAGGTCAGGTTATTGGGCGTTGGGGCAATTTTACGAATCGGGAAGTGTTCGGTGAATATACGGATTCATTGCTTGCTATGTGTCTGCCTATTGATGCGGTCAGAAACAGGGATATATCAGCTAATATAGCAATGCACATTGCGGATGGTACGAATTATATTCAGGTACACCCGACTTTTCTCTATGAAAGTTTGTGGAATCTAGCATTGCTGTGTATTATGCTTTTGTATCGCAGTCACAAGAAGTTTGAAGGTGAAATGTGGGTAGTATATCTTGGTGGTTATGGTCTTGGAAGATTCTGGATTGAAGGAATCCGTACAGACCAGCTTTATCTGATTGGAACAACGATTCCAGTTTCACAGTTAATTGCGATTATTCTGGTAGTGGTTGCAATTGCGGCAGAAATTGTTGTGCGAAGAAGAATCCGGCGAAATGCAGTATCTTAGCGCAGGAACTCAAACTGGCAGCAAACTTGGAATGCGTGTGTGGTGCGTTTTGAAAGAAAATAAGAGAGGCTCTTGTATTATGTATGAGGTTTTCATACATGATACAGGAGCCTTTTTGAGTACGCATTTCGATATTCGCTGGGGGAAAGACCAGTAAGTTTTTTGTAAGTCCGACTGAAATTGTGGCTGTCAGAGAAACCTAGTTCTCTGGCAATGTTGGAAATGGATTTGTTTGTATCGGTCAGCATAAAATTGGCAGTATCAATTTTAGTCTTTAAAATATATTGTTTTAATGGAACACCGATAATTTCAGCAAAACGATGGGATAAGTATTTTTCGTTATAACCAAAATGAGCGGCAATTTCTGATATTTTCAAGTTGCGGGAAATATTGGTTTTGATATAGTCCATGATATCATAGTATACCTGTTTCTGATTAGACGAAGCTACATCAATGGGCGGTAGCAGCGTAAGCTGTCCGTATAATTCGGTCATTATGGTAGTGGACATAGAATCCAGTGCGATAGCCGGATATTTATTTTTCACCATGTCTTGTAACTGTTTCATTAAAACGACGATTTTCTCCAGTTTAGGAAGTTTCCCCATTTGTGGAATGGTGAATACGGAGTCGGAGAAAGCAGTGTCTGGGACATAAATGGGAGAAAAGGAAGAGGGAACATTAATGGCAAAATGCAGCCAATAAAAAGAACAGTAGGCTTCCTTAAATCCTTGCCGCCAGGAATTACAAGGAGGCAAAAGAAGATATTCACCACTATTGACTGTAAAATCTTCGTTGTTGTAATGCAGATATAAAGTGCCCTCTGTCATAACAAATAATTCATATTCACTAAGATAGAAGGTTTCATGTTTCCAGTCTGGAGAAGGTGCTTTGAATTTGCCGGTTAAAACATACTGAAACAACTGATTGTGTGGTAAACATAAAACTTGCATGCGGACTCCTTTTCGGTCTGATATGGTACATTATCTGTATAAAAAGATATCATACCTATCAAAATGACACATCAAAAAATAAGAAAAATCACTTAAATGATATATCATATTCTACAATAGAAAGTAGAAAGAGTAAATAATTTTGCATATTGTTACGGAAAAACAAGCCTTTAGGGCATTAAGTTTGAAAAAGTATCAAAAAGAAAGAGAAGATAGGTGTCAAAAGAAAAGATATAGAAAAATGACACTAAATGGAGATTAATGATATTTACGAAGAAGAAAACTAATGTTATCCTTTTTTTACAATAAAAGTTGCACAAATGTGGAAGGTAAAAGGGTGAAAGTATAGTAAAAACCACTAAATACAGACATATAAAGAGAACGAGAGGCAAAATAGAATCAAAGAGGGAGGAAAGTGTATGGATAAAAATAATTTTGCAGTTACACCACCTATGGGCTGGAACAGCTACGATTATTATGATACAACAGTAACGGAACAACAGGTCAAAGCCAATGCGGACTATATGGCAGAGCATTTGAAACCTTATGGTTGGGAGTATGTGGTAGTAGATATTGAGTGGTATTCCAATGATGCAGGAAAGAGAAGAGAACAGTATCAATACATTCCTTTTGGGGATGTGGAAATAGATGCTTACGGAAGACTGCAGCCGAGTCCAGAACGATTTCCTTCTTCTGCGGATGGAACTGGATTTACCAAACTGGCAGAATATGTGCATCAGAAAGGATTGAAATTCGGGATTCACATTATGCGTGGTATTGCCAGAAAAGCGGCATCGGAGCATATGCCGGTTTATGGTACAACGATTACCGCCAATGAGATAGCAGACCCTTCTTCTATCTGCGGATGGAATCCGGATATGTATGGAGTACGCGCGACGAAAGAAGGACAGGCATACTATGATTCTCTGATACAGATGTATGCAGATTGGGGAGTCGATTTTATTAAATGCGACGATATTTGTGACAGTTGGATGTATCGGGGTACTCCGTTGGAATTTTCAGGCTGGGAAGAAACCAGAATGCTGCATCGTGCTATTGAGAAGTGCGGCAGAGAGATTGTGTTAAGTCTTTCTCCAGGGCCAGCGCACATTGACCGGGCATGGGAATATTGTCGTTATGCCAATATGTGGCGCATTACGGATGATTTCTGGGACAATTGGGAATTGCTGAAAAATATGTTCTGGCGATGTGAAATGTGGCAGGACCATGTAAAGAAAGGCTGTTTCCCAGATTGTGATATGCTTCCGGTAGGAAAAGTAGGAAAAGGATTCGGTGAAGAAAGAGATTCTAATTTTACATGGGAAGAACAAAAGACCATGATGACACTCTGGTGTATGTTCCGTTCTCCTTTGATGATAGGTGCAGAACTGACACTTTTGGATAAACAGACTCTTTCTTTGTTTACCAATCAGGACATTCTGGCATTGCTTTCGGAAGAACATAGCGGTGTGCAGGTTGTAAGAACGCAGGAAATGGCAGTGTGGAAGAATCGGAACAAAAAGACAGGACAGCTTTGTGTGGCACTGTTTAATTTGTCAGAAACAGAAAAGGAGCTTTCGGTTTGTTTTTCTGATTTGCAAGAGGAAGCAGTTGTACAGAAGGATTATGTTTTGCATGAGTTATGGGACAAGACCGAGAGTGCAACAAATTCCGGTCAGATAACAGCAAACGTACCTGCCCATGGCGTTAAGGTATTTCGTTTACAATAGGAAAGAGAAAACAAAGGAGAAGGGGAAATGGATAAGAGGTTATACAGCAGCCCGCTGTCCCTGCGGGCACTGCAGATTACAGATACGTTTTGGAAAAAGGAAATGGAACTGGTAAGGAAAGAGGTAATTCCTTACCAGTGGGATGCCTTGAATGACAAGGTGGAAGGGGCTGCCCCTAGTTTCTGTATGCGGAATTTTAAGATAGCGGGTAAGATGAATCGGGAAAAAGTAGAAAAAGGAGAGGCATACGAAGAACCTTCTTATACATTTCGTGGCTTTGAGGCTCTGCCGGAAGACCCGGACCATCTGGAAGATAAATTTTATGGTTTTGTTTTTCAGGATAGTGACTTTTCCAAATGGATTGAGGCAGTGGGGTATTCTCTGACACAGCATCCGGATGCGGAACTGGAAAAGGTGGCAGATGAGGCAATTGAGATTGTATGCGCCGCCCAACAGGAGGATGGTTATCTGGATACCTACTATATTATTAATGGAAGAGATAAGACTTTTTCTGATTTGCGCGACCACCATGAATTGTATTGCTTCGGTCATATGGCAGAAGGAGCAGTAGCTTATTATCAGGCAACAGGGAAAGACCGCCTGTTAAAAGCGGTGGAGCGTTTTGCAGACTATATTTATGATTACTTTGGTGCCGAAGAAGGAAAGTGCAAAGGATATCCGGGGCATGAAATTGCGGAAATGGCTTTGGTACGTCTGTATGAGGTCACTGGCAAGAAGAAATATCTGGAACTGGCACAGTTCTTTATTGAAGAGAGAGGAAAACGTCCTTACTATTTTGATAAAGAACATCCGGAAGCAATTCAGAAGGGAAAAGAAGAGGAACTTCGTTATCAGTATAATCAGGCGCATCTACCAGTAAGGGAGCAGACAGAAGCGGTAGGACACGCGGTACGTGGTGTATATCTTTACAGTGGCATGGCGGATGTGGCAAGACTGCTTGGAGAGGATAGTCTGTTTGCTGCCTGCAAGACTCTTTGGGACAGCATCGTAAATGAAAAAATGTATATTACAGGTGGAATCGGCGGAACTCATATAGGGGAGGCTTTCTCTTATCCTTATGATTTGCCGAACGATACAGCCTATGCAGAAACCTGTGCATCCATCGGTCTGGTATTCTTTGCAAGAAGAATGCTGGAAATGGAACCGGACAGCTGCTATGCAGATGTTATGGAAAGAGCACTTTACAATGGTGTGTTGAGTGGTATGGCACTGGATGGAAAGAGTTTCTTCTATGTAAATCCATTAGAAGTAAATCCGACAGCCTGTCATCAGGATGAACGCAAATTCCATGTGAAACCGATACGACAGAAATGGTTTGGATGTGCCTGCTGTCCGCCGAATCTGGCAAGACTTATCAGCTCTATCGGTTCTTATGCTTATACCGAGTCGGCAGATACCTTGTTTGTGCATCTGTATATGGGCAGCAGACTGGAAAAACAGGTGGCAGACAAGGCTGTGGATGTATGTGTGGAAGCAGATTTTCCATGGGAAGGAGAGGTGCAGATTAAGGTACGGGCAGAAGGAACAGGGTTTGTGTTGGCGCTTCGTATTCCTGACTGGTGCGATAATTATACAATAAAAGGCTGCGAACCAGAGCAGATGGAAGAAAAGAAGGGCTATTTGTACATTCGCAAAGAGTGGCAGGAAGAAGAAACCATAGAATTATCTTTCCCAATGGAAGTAAAGCTGATGGAAGTAGTTTCTGATGTGCGGGAAGATATTGGTAAGGCCGCGGTGACAAGAGGACCTGTTGTTTATTGTATGGAAGAAGTGGATAATGGAAAGAATATGCAGCTTTTGTCCCTTGATGCCGATGGATACCAGAAGGAAATGGATGAAGTAATATGTAATATATCGGTGAAAACAGTGACGTGTTCTGGATTCCGGAAGAACGTTTCCTCCACATCGGAAGAAACGCATGCTGACAGGAAGAAGAGCACAACCTTGTATCATCCGCTTACGCCTGCTCATAAGGAGAAAGTGGAGCTGAAATATATTCCTTATTATATGTGGGCAAATCGAAAAGAAAATGAAATGCAGGTTTTTACACGAATAGAATAGGACAGAATTGTCGAAAAAGTTTGAAAAAGTTCTCGAAAGGGAACTTTTTTCGGTTCTTTGTCAAGTGTTGGGGTGGGATTCTTGTAATCCCGTTCCTTCATTGCGT
>CAYVUF010000149.1:0-5906 GCA_964454605.1 uncultured Bacteroides sp. | reverse complement strand
TTCCTGTATACGCATCTTTCCAATCTTTCTACTCTTCTTTCATCCAGACTTTACTGTTGGTTCCGGATTCTAACCGTATCAGCCAGTTACTGCATCTTATGCCTGCAACCGGGTCGCGGACTTGTCTGCTTATCAGCTTCACCGCCAGTAGGGAATTTCACCCAACCCCGAAGAACATTTCCTATTTGTTCGTTATTATAATCTCTTGTCACTCTATATGCAAGTAGTATTTTTAGAATTTGCTGCTTTAAGAATTTTTTTCTTTGTTTATTTTCATGGTAAGTGCAATTCTCTTCTTTGCCAGTTCAACCGAAAGAACCTGAACATCCACAACATCACCAACGCTTACTGCTTCCAACGGATGTTTGATAAAACGGTCTGTAATCTGAGAAATATGTACCAGTCCATCCTGATGAACACCGATGTCCACAAAAACACCAAAGTCAATTACATTTCGAACCGTACCCTTCAAAATCATGCCCGGTTTCAAATCCTTCATATCCAGCACATCACTCCGAAGAATTGGTGCCGGCATATCATCACGCGGATCCCTTGCCGGTTTTTCCAATTCTTTCAAAATGTCCGTAAGGGTAATTTCACCAATGCCAAGTTCTTCTGCCATTTTCTTTTTGTCTTTTATCTTTTTCTCCAGACTGCTTACCGTTACCTCAGGTTTTGCACTTGCTTCCTGGGCATTGTTTGCTTCTGGTCTGGTATTTTCCAAAGTAACACCACCCATTGCTGCCGCCAGGGCTTTGCCCATTGCTGTATTGGTATTTCGAATCACAACCTTCGGCTGTTTCTTTGCCGGTTTTTCTTTCACCTGTGCCGCTTTTTTGCCTGCTGCTTTCTCGGCTGCCGCTTTCTTCTGTGCCTCTTTCACATCTGCCATGGTAAGTCCCATTTTATCTAACAGCATTTTGGCTGCTTCATAGGATTCCGGATGTACACTGGTAGCATCTAACGGATTATCTCCATCTGTGATACGCATAAATCCAGCACACTGTTCAAAGGCTTTTGGTCCTAATTTCGCTACTTTAAGAAGCTGTTTGCGGTTGGTAAAACGGCCATTGGTTTCACGATATTCTACAATATTTCTGGCAATCACTTTGGATACACCGGAAACATATTCTAATAAGGAAGCTGAGGCTGTATTCAAATCCACACCAACCTTGTTTACGCTGTCTTCCACCACACCGTTCAAGGCATCACTCAGCTTCTTCTGATTCATGTCATGCTGATACTGTCCTACCCCAATGGATTTCGGGTCAATTTTAACCAGTTCTGCAAGAGGGTCCTGTAATCTTCTCGCTATGGATGCCGCACTTCTCTGTCCCACATCAAAATTCGGGAATTCTTCTGTGGCTAACTTGCTTGCAGAATAAACAGATGCACCTGCTTCATTTACGATAACATACTGGACCGGTGTATCCAGTTCTTTCAGCAATTCCACAATAACCTGCTCGGATTCTCTGGAAGCAGTACCATTCCCAACAGAAATCAAAGATACATTATACTTTTTGATAAGTTTCTTTAACTCTGCTTTCGCTTCTTCCACTTTATTCTGCGGTGCAGTCGGATAAATCACCTTGGTGTCAAGCACTTTGCCAGTTTCATCCACAACTGCCAATTTACAGCCTGTTCGAAATGCAGGGTCCCATCCAAGTACCACTTTTCCAGCAATTGGCGGCTGCAAAAGAAGCTGCTCTAAGTTTTTACCAAAAACGGTAATCGCGCCATCTTCTGCCTTTTCTGTCAAGTCATTGCGGATTTCCCTCTCAATGGCTGGTGCTATCAGACGGTTATAGCTGTCTGCAATTACTTCTTCCAGAATCGGACTTGTGACAGGATTGTCATTTTTAATGGTTTTCGTACGTAGAAATTGTAAAATGCGTTCCTGTGGTGCTTCTATTTTAACCACTAAGAATTTCTCATTTTCCCCACGATTCAGTGCAAGAACACGATGTCCTGCCGCTTTTTTCAATGGTTCTTCGTAAGCATAGTACATTTCGTATACGCTTTCTGCCTTCTCATCCTTCGCGGTACTGACAAGTTTTCCTTCTTCCATCGTAATATTTCTGATGTAGATACGATAATCTGCTTCATCAGAAATCATTTCTGCAAGAATATCCTTTGCTCCCTGTACCGCTTCATTTACATTTTTCACAGATTTGGCTGCATCTTCCTCTTCGTGTACATATTTAGCTGCTTCTTCTTCAATCGGTGCAGTCGCCTCCTGTGTCAGAATGTATTGCGCCAGACCTTCCAGACCCTTTTCCTTTGCCACACTGGCTCTTGTTTTTCTTTTCGGTCTGTAAGGACGATATAAATCTTCTACAACCACCATGGTTTCTGCCGCGATGATTCTATCCTTCAATTCCTCGGTTAACTTGCCCTGTTCTTCAATACTTTTTAAAACCTGTTCCTTTTTCTCTTCCAGATTACGAAGATAGGTCAATCTTTCATGCAGATTACGCAACACCTCATCGTTTAAAGAGCCAGTGGCTTCTTTACGATATCTGGAAATAAAAGGGATTGTATTTCCTTCATCTATCAGTTTGACAGCAGCTTCTACCTGCCACTTTTCTACTTTCAATTCTTCTTTCAGCTTTAAAATAATGTCCATTTTTTCCTCCATCCTGAAGTATCCAAAAATTCCTGCCGGAATGATATCTCTCGTTTTATCCGGCACGTTTACTATTATACTTTATTTTTGTTCCGGTTTCTACCTCAAAATTACTCTGTTATTCTTCCTCTGGTTTTTCTGCTGTGCGTGTGTTACAATACATCATAATGATTCAGAGTATAATTTTTCCTATGAAATCACTAGAATCTGAACCATACAACATATCTTATTGTGAACAGGAGGCATTTTAATGGACCCGAATCCATACACTAATCCTTATGCGAACCGCAGCCCTTATCAGGCACCTCAGACAGAACCGGGACACAATTTATTTACAGCCGCTTTTGTACTCGGCATCCTGGCTTTGGTGTTCTGTTTTACTTTTACAATTTATCCGGCCTATATCTGCGGCAGTATAGCCATTATTCTTGCCCTGTTGTCCAAGGGACAAAAGGCCAGAATGCACAGCAAAGCCAGCACTGGAATCGTCTGTGCGGTTGCTGCTTTGATACTGAATACTTGTATCGTCACCTATTCTATGACAACTGTTTTTACAAATCCGGATGTGTATGAGGAATTTAACGAAACTTGTGAAGAAATCTATGGTATATCCTTTGACGATATGATAGATGAAATCATCCAGAATTGAGAAACAAATAGCATTCGCAGAAATGAGGACTGTATTATGAATAAATTTAAATCTTCCGCAGAGTTAAAAGCACTTGCTAAGGAGCATATGTTTGGCAAGTATGGTGTTGCTATCGGTGCAACCCTTGTGATTGCCATGATAACAGGATTTATCAGCGTATTTTCCACAATATTTATTGATACCACAACGATAATCGGTGTTATCCTGAACTTTTTGATTTCCTTTGTAATTTCTGTTTTCAGCGGTTTGTTTACTTCCGGTGAAATCTACTTTTTCCTAAAAATCGCGTGTGGAAAACAAGTAACTTTCCGCGATATTTTTTATGGATTTCAGTTGTTTCCTAATAAAGCTGTTTCCATTCAGTTGTACCTGGTTGTCTGGACCTACGCAGCCATGCTGCCTTTTACGATTCTGTCTTATCTGGTAATGCAGAATCCTTCCAATGCAGTTATCATGCTGTTGTATTCTTTATCCATGATATTATATCTGGTGGTGGCACTGGTGATATCAATTGTTTATGCACAGGTATTTTTCCTGTTGCACGATTTTCCAGACTATTCTGCCAAAGAATTACTGACTATGAGCCGCAAAATCATGAAGGGCAGTATGGGCAGATATTTCTATCTGATGGTTAGTTTCATTCCGCTGATACTCCTTGGACTTTTATCCTGCGGAATCGCCCTTATCTGGATTATCCCTTACATGAATACTACTCATGCAGAATTTTTCTTAGATTTAATACGAACCAAACAACAACAGAACTAAAAACTCTTTCACGCAAAAGTGCTGGAATCAATTTCCAGCACTTTTCCATTTCAAATATGCATTTATAAACGTATCAATTGCTCCATCCAGCACAGCATCCACATTACCGGATTCTGCATTTGTCCTATGGTCTTTCACCATGGTATAAGGCTGCATGACATAAGAACGTATCTGATTTCCCCAGCCGATTTCTTTCACATCACCGCGAATATCAGAAAGTTTCTCAGCATTTTCTTCCTGTTTCAGCATAAACAACTTCGCTTTCAGCATCTGCATAGCCTTGTCTTTGTTCATATGCTGACTTCTTTCATTCTGACAGGTGACAACAATACCTGTGGGAAAATGAGTAATTCGGATAGCCGAGGAAGTTTTGTTAATATGCTGTCCACCAGCACCGCTGCTTCGATAAGTATCAATCCGGATATCCTCATCCCGGATTTCCACATCTACATCTTCCTCAATCTCTGGCATAACATCCAGTGATACGAAAGAAGTCTGCCTTTTGCCCTGTGCATTAAATGGAGAAATCCGCACCAGTCTGTGCACACCCTTCTCCGATTTCAGGTAACCATAAGCATTCTCACCGTTAATCTGGAATGTAACTGACTTAATACCAGCCTCATCTCCATCCAGATAATCCAGTACCTCCAGCGCAAAACCTTTGCGCTCTGCCCATCTGGTATACATTCGATATAACATACTGCACCAGTCGCAGCTTTCTGTTCCGCCAGCACCTGCATTTAACCGCAGAATCGCATTGTTCCTATCATATTCGCCAGATAAAAGGGTACTGATTCTGATGTTTTCAAAAGTTGCTTTAAAAGATTCCAGTTCTTCACTGATATCTGGAATAATTGCAGGATCATTATCCTCATATCCCATTTCTATCAGTGTCATAATATCCTCATACTGGCTCTCCAGACCATTCATGGTATCCACGATATCCTTCAAGCTCTTGGATTCCCTCATTTTCTGGTTGGATTTCTCCGGGTCATTCCAGAAATCCGGTGCCTGCATTTCCATTTCTAATTCTTCGATTCGCTTCTCCTTACCAGCTAAGTCAAAGTGAATCCCTCACTTCCGCTAATGGAGTTTCATAAGACAGTAATTCTGATTTCATATTATCTAATTCTACCAATAACGTCACCTTCTTTCCCGTTCATTTTTTTGTCACTTCTTTATCTGCCGCAGCACTGTTTGTATTTCTTGCCGCTTCCGCATGGACATGGGTCATTTGGATATACTTTCGCCTCAGCACGTTTTACTGGTCCTTTTGCTACTGTATCATCCTTATTGGTTCCAGTTACTTTGGCAACCTGTTCTCTTTCCACTTTCTGTTCAATTCGAACATGGAACAGCAGACGAACTGTTTCTTCTTTGATGTTCTGTGTCATTTCATCAAACATATCATAACCGCTCATCTTATATTCTACCAACGGATTCTTCTGCCCATATGCCTGCAAACCAATACCCTGGCGAAGCTGGTCCATATCATCAATATGGTCCATCCACTTTCTGTCAATTACCTTCAGTAAGATAACACGCTCAATCTCTCTGATTGCTTCTGTTTCCGGAAACTCTGCTTCTTTGCTTTCATATAACTTCACAGCTTCTTCTTTTAACTGCTGTTTTAAGCTGTTTTTCTTCGGTTTCAGAACACGCTCTGGGGTAACAGGCTGTAATGGAATCGTTGGAAGAAGTAAGGTATTGAGTTCTTTGAAATCCCATTCTTCAAAGTCATTGTCATCACTAATACAAGTATCAATACATTCTTCTGTGATATCGGTAATCATCTTGTAGATAACATCACGCATACTTTCACCATTTAATACGCGTCTTCTCTCTTCATAAATGATTTCTCTCTGC
>CAYVUF010000148.1:0-5954 GCA_964454605.1 uncultured Bacteroides sp. | reverse complement strand
GTTTCTATAATGTAGTTGATAAATCTATCAGAAAGACACCAGAAATTTATTTTGTAGGAAATTCTATCAGCTCTACTTATATCAAACATCTGATTGATGTAATTGGTGACAGAGATTTCTCTATCAACATGATTTCCAAGTCTGGTACTACAACTGAACCAGCTATTGCTTTCCGCGTATTTAAAGAAATGGCAGAAAAGAAATATGGAAAAGAAGGCGCAGCTAAGAGAATTTATGCTACAACAGATAAAGTAAAAGGTTCTTTAAAGAATCTTGCAACAGAAGAAGGATACGAATCCTTTATCGTACCGGATGATATCGGTGGACGTTTCTCTGTTCTGACAGCAGTTGGTTTATTGCCAATCGCAGTTTCCGGTGCTGACATTGATAAATTGATGGAAGGTGCAGCAGAAGGAAGAAAGATGGCATTAGAATCTGCTTTTGAAGAAAATGATGCATTACAGTATGCAGCACTTCGTAATATTTTATTAAGAAAAGGCAAAGGCATTGAGATTCTTGCAAACTACGAACCAAGCCTGCACTATGTTTCTGAATGGTGGAAACAGCTTTATGGAGAATCAGAAGGAAAAGACCAGAAGGGTATTTTCCCTGCAAGCGTTGATTTAACAACAGACTTACATTCTATGGGACAGTTTATTCAGGATGGTTCCAGAAATATGTTTGAAACTGTTCTTAATGTGGAAACTAGCAGAGAAGAAATTATTATTGGTGAAGAACCAGTAGATTTGGATGGTCTGAATTATCTGGCAGGCAAGAGTGTTGATTTCGTAAATAAGAGTGCTATGAATGGAACAATTCTTGCTCATACGGATGGACAGGTTCCAAACTTTGTAGTAAATATTCCAGAAGTAAATGAATTTTATCTTGGTGAATTATTCTATTTCTTTGAGTTTGCATGTGGTGTCAGCGGATACTTATTAGGAGTAAATCCGTTTAATCAGCCAGGTGTTGAAAGCTATAAGAAAAATATGTTCGCATTGCTTGGCAAACCAGGTTATGAAGCACAGAGAGAAGAACTTCTGAAGAGATTATAATTTTTCACAATATTGTTTATATGTGATAGGAAACAGCATCTTATTGGATTAAGGTGCTGTTTTTTTGCGTGATAAGAAAAGTTTTTGATTGACAATAAGGTTAGTTGGTGCTAACCTAAACATAAATAATGGTTAGATGAAACTAACTACGTAAAAGATGTAGGGTGAGAAGATATAAGGGGATTCTATTTATGGCAGATAAAAAAGAAATTATTTTAAAAAAATTAAAGGAAAAAGGTTTGCGTATTACCAAGCAAAGAAAACTGATTATAGATGCAATTTTAGAAAATGAGTACAGTTGCTGTAAGGAAATATATTGTCAGGTTTGTGCGGTGGATTCTTCCGTTGGGATTGCCACTGTTTATCGGATGATTAAGGTATTAGAGGATATTGGAGCAATTGACCGCAGAAATATGTACCGGGTGTGCTTTCATGAAAATTGTAATCAGGCGGATAAATGTGTGGTTCAGTTTGACGATAATTCGCAGGTTCGATTGAGTTCGGAAGAATGGAACAGGATCGTAAAAGCAGGATTGCGGACTTTTGGTTATCTGGAGAATAAGAATGTTGAATTAATTGAGATTATGGAATGTGACAGAAATGCTTCTTTAACGGTTCAGAATTAGAAATTACTGGTTGGCAGGGCTGACATTTTGTGTATAATGAAAATAGTCAGAAATAGACATAGAAAAAGGTAAGGATATGGAAATTCTATGGGAACAGTTATTGTATTACTAATTGTACTGGTTGCTGCCGCTTTGGCAATCAGGAGCATTATTCGCGATAAGAAGAATGGAAAATCGATTCATTGTGGCGGTGACTGCAGTCGCTGCAGCGGACACTGTCGTTAAAAATTTTGCTTGCATTTTAAATTGCAAATGGTAAAATCAGAAAATCGAGTTGCGAAAGCGTAAGTCCAGATATGGAACTTGCGCTTTTTTTATGTGAATTGTTTTAATTCTCTAACCTTTTCTAATAAGTCAATGTATCGATTTTTCTTGACAGGGAAAAAAATTGTGGTATCATATAGTAGTTGCGAATGAGTTGCAATTGCAATAGTATTTGAAAGTGAAGAAATAGTTTTACATAGAAAAGAGGATTTGCTATGGCAGAGATTATATTGGAAACCTTCGTAGACAGCGTGAAGCTGTTTCCGTTTCTGTTTTTTACTTATTGGGCAATGGAATATTTAGAGCATAAAGCAGGAGCTAAAATGCAGAGGGCAATTCAGAAGTCGGGCAAATGCGGACCAGTTATTGGCAGTCTTCTGGGCGCATTTCCGCAATGTGGATTTTCGGCAGCGGCATCCAATTTATATGCCGGAAAAATTATCACAATGGGAACTTTGATTGCAATCTTTTTGTCTACCTCAGATGAAATGCTTCCTATTTTGATTTCGGAAAACGTACCGATAGTTACCATTTTGAAAATACTTGCTGTGAAAGTAATTATTGCTATGTGTGCCGGCTTTTTGGTTGATTTTGTTCTGTTCCGTAAGAAAAATGAAGGAATGGAAATAGAACATTTATGTGAGCAGCATCATTGTCATTGTGAAAAAGGAATTTTAAAATCTGCGATTCACCATACCGTAGAGATTTTTATCTATGTATTTTTCATTTCACTTGCCTTACATCTGATGATACATTTTATAGGCGAAGATGTTTTAGCAAATGTAATTATGAATCGTCCGGTTGTTGGTGAAGCATTGGCTGGTTTGGTTGGATTGATTCCGAACTGTGCAGCTTCCGTTGTAATTACCCAGCTTTATCTGGAAGGGCTTATTGGAGCAGGGGCTATGATGTCAGGATTGCTTGTGGGAGCAGGCGTAGGAATTTTGGTACTTCTTCGTGTAAATGATAAGGGAAAGGAAAACATTCAGATTATAGGATTGCTTTATATCATTGGTGTTGTATCGGGTATTGTGGTTGAACTGAGTGGTATCGTATTTTAGCACAGACAGCAGAAAGTACGTATCCTTATAGGTAATATGTGAATGAGGTTTTGTTTGTATGAAAGAAAACAACGAGAAAATGTTGATAGAATGGCCGGAAGGCGTAAAAAAAACCCGTCAGAGGGAAGCGGTGTTTGAGGTTCTGACAAAGGCAGAAGAACCTTTGTCCGCCCATGAGATTTATCGACAGATTGAGAAACAGGAATCTGGTGATAATTATGCAGTTTCTACGGTGTACAGAGCGCTTGCGGTTTTTGAGGAAAAGGACCTGGTAATCAAATCTACGTTGATGGGAGATGACACAGCAGTTTATACATGGAAAAAAGAAACGCATAAACACTATGCCATCTGCCTAAAGTGTCATAAACTGGTACCGTTAAAATCCTGTCCCTTTGAACATGCAGCTATGCACACCAAAGACGAAGAATTTCAGATTACAGGACATAAAATTGAATTGTATGGGTATTGCAAACAGTGTAAGTAAAGAATTTTATCGTTTCCGGTCATGAGTCTGGTAATATAATTCTTTTTCTTCGTACATTTTCTTCTCCGCTTCTTTTAACAAAGCATCCAGACTGTGGCAAAGTTCTTCCCATACAAATCCAATGGATATACTGACATGATTTTGTGTCATATCCTGTTGGAGGTCCGAAATTTTATCCAGGAAAACGTTACGTTCCATTCCAGTTGTTAAGATGACAAATTCATCGCCGCCAATACGATAGCAGTTATTACCGAATATCTGGGACATTGTCTGGGCAGCACATTGAATGTAGTAATCTCCGGCATCATGGGACTTGGTATCGTTAATTTGTTTTAATCCGTTTAAATCAATATATGCAACACCTGTTTTTGGCAAGTCCTTATCCTTAAAAGAAACCAATGTTTCCGTATATTTCGTGCGGTTATACAGGGAAGTTACCGTATCCAGATAACTGATGCATCGCAGCTGTTCCTGCTGCTTTTTGATTTCCTCATTTCGTTTCTCTAATTCAACCACAGTATGCAGATTCCATAGGAAATATACAATTAACAATATAACTTCAAACAGTCCGGCAAGAAGAAAGACCTTTCGTAAAGCGAAAACATCTTCGAAAAGTTCATCCTCCGGAGTAAAAATAGCAAGCTGCCAGTGGAAGGAAACAACAGGGGTATAATACATATAAAGAGGCTTTCCAGTGGTACGGGATATGAAGGCAATCGCGCCTGTTTTGTTATTTCTCAGTTCGTTTTGTAAGTCTATCTCTTCATAGCCTTTTACTTTCTCGCGTTCTTCCTGTTCATAGACATTACCCAATTCTTCGTGCCAGCTATCCATGATATAGCAGCCATCTTCTATATCAATCAGGCAGATATTGGTATGCTCATTATAAATGGTTGGCTGGAAAACTTTGAATAAAGATTTTGCATCTATCATACCCACGACAACAGCCACAAGCTCTTCGTTTTTCATAACAGGAAGTATGTAGTAGACACATTCCATTCCAGTTTCAGGGTCAATTTTTCGATTGGTAAGATATTCACCCTTTGCCACAATGCTTTCAAAGGAAAATTCTTCCTCAAGTTTTCTGGTGGTCTGGTTAGAAATCAGAGTGTTATCTGGGAACAAAATATCAATGCGGGAAAAAATGGTTGTTGGCTGCAATGTATCAAGATGCAGGACAGCGATATCCTCTGGGGAGAAAACATCATCATGAAGCATAATGGTTTCGACCAGATGCAGTTTCACAATCTCATCCTGAAATTTAGCAGCGATTTCGGTACTGATATATTGGGCTGTGCTGCTCAATTCGTTCCAGCATCGTTCTTTTTCATGTTTTATCATTTCGTTGTAGAGCAAAAGTGAAATAAGAATGATAAATCCAGTTATAAAAATAACAGGAAGAATACGCTTTAAGGTTTTCATATAATACCGCTCCGATTTTTAATTCAAATGATTCATACAATTACGGTCAGTATAATACATTAAGGAGAAAAAATCCACAAAAAACCATTTTTTAACGTTCATTTTGGCGAATTTCAAGAAAAACTGTCATTTTATAATAATGTTACTGGTTTTCCAGCGGTTGGTTTGGCAACTGGTAAGTCTGGGAAACGCTCGGTTAAGACCTTTTTAAGCGACCGGGTATCCACTTGTCTGGATATGGGTGGAAAGGCATCATCAAAGTGGTCTAATAATACGGTTCTGGGTTCAATTTTTTCGATAATAGAAAGTGCAGGCGTAATCAAATCGGATGCACCCTGATAGGGAAGAACCAACATATCTACATATTTTGGATATTCGGTATTTTCATCCAGATTCAGACTGCCCAGTACAAGAATGCGCTTTCCGCCTGCCTCAATCTGGTAAATCAGAGTTTCATTTCCTTCTTTGAAAGTCATGTTATTAACAGCAAGAGCAAAAGTATTTGGAAAATAACGAAGCATACGGGGACTAAATAAAGTATTTTTCATCAGTCTGGAATCATAGGATATATGTTTTCCGGGTAATACGGTAACTGTGATTTCTCCAAAATGGAGTACAGTTCCGGGTTGGATAAGGGCAATCTGGTCGCCATTGACTTTTTTCTTTTCTAAGATGGCAGCAGGAAGTTTACTGCAGTAGACGGTGGCATCTGCATGCTCCATGATATGCGGAACACTGGCAAGATGGTCCAGATGACCATGGGTAATCAGAATCGAATCCTGCTCTATATAATCCAGTAAAAATGCCGGGTTTTCTGCACCGCGAAGTGGAAGAAAAGGGTCAATTAATATACTGTCCTGTTCGTATTCAAGTAGTAATGATGCTGCTCCAAACCATGTAATTTTCATAAGTATGCCTCCGTTATCTTTAGCAACAAAAAAAGCACCATCCCCAAAGCTCTTATGTCTTCAAAAATGGTACTTGTAAGTGCGCCTTCAGGGGCTCGAACCCTGGACACCCTGATTAAGAGTCAGGTGCTCTA
>CAYVUF010000147.1:0-5990 GCA_964454605.1 uncultured Bacteroides sp. | reverse complement strand
ATTCCTACCTTTCCTTCTTTTCACGTCTTTTGTTGACAAAAGACATTGTAAGTATAGCACATAGATTTATTTTGGCGCAACCAGTTATGAAATGATTTGATAAAATCCCTAAAATGATTTGTTGCAAAATGCTTTTATTTCAATTCACGATTTTCCTTTTTCATGCTATACTTGTCCTGTTATATGCAAATACATTGAACAATTGAGTATACAAATGAAAGGTTTTTATTATGTACTATATTATTGTCAACCCCGCTTCTAAATCCGGTCGTGGTATCCGTATCTGGCAGACACTGGAACCCATTTTCCTGGAACGAAAAATTCCCTATCAGGTAAACATCACTACCCATGCCGGTCAGGTAAAAGAACTTACACAGGAAATAACCCGGAATAACGAGGCTGTCAATCTTATCATCTTAGGCGGTGACGGAACAATCAACGAAGCATTGCAGGGCATTTCTGATTTTTCCAAAATAAAAATCGGCTATATTCCAACCGGTTCCAGCAACGACCTTGCGCGTGCATTAAAGCTGCCGAAAGACCCTTGCGAGATTCTGGAGAAAATATTAAGCGGCAAACATAGACACACCGAAGATTTAGGGAAACTGGCTTATCGAAACAAAGATGTCCATTCCACACTGCCGGAAGAAACGGTTTCTGATACACACTATTTTGTTGTAAGCAGCGGTATCGGCTTTGATGCTGCTGTGTGTGAAGAAGCCCTCTCTTCTCGCTTTAAAAATCTGTTGAATAAATTAAAACTTGGAAAATTAACCTACCTTGGTATTGCCATAAAACAGTTAATCACTGCCAAAGCAGTGTCCTGTGACATCTGTCTGGACGACAAGCCTCCGATTCACTTAAACCGCTTTTTCTTCATAGCCTCCATGATTCAGCCCTATGAAGGCGGCGGCTTTATGTTTGGACCAAATGCCGATTCTTCCGATGGTCTAATGGATATCTGTGTCATTGGGAAACTGCCGAAGCTCTTTATCTTGCTGGCTCTGCCAACTGCTTTCTTTGGCAAACATTTTATTTTTCCAAGAATCTATGCTTACCGCGCCGCTAGAGTAGAAATAAGAACTTCTGCTCCTTTGTGGGTTCATACCGATGGTGAAGTATATTTAAAATCGAGCCACATATACTTATCCTGTGAGAAGCAAAAAATAGAATTTCTTGCCTGATAACTGCGTATTTTATCCGATTAAACAATATTGCTATTTTTCGCAGGAAATAGGCAGAAATTTTATTCAAAACGCATTTTGACTTTTTTTATCAATCTGATAAGATAATCATTATGTAACTATTTTTCTACTCTGAAGAAAGAAGGAAATACATGAAGTTATTCTATAAATATAAACATGCACTGCCACTGATAATTTATCTTCCGATTTATTTGTTGTGGTTTTACTATCTGGAACGGAATGTTACCCGTTATAAAGTGATTCATGTCGCATTAGATGATTATATTCCATTCTGTGAACTATTTGTCATTCCGTACTTACTGTGGTTTGTCTACATTGCATTTGTGGTATGCTTTTTTCTCTTCAAAGATAAAGATGACTACTACAAATGCTGTACTTTCTTGTTTACCGGAATGACTATTTTCCTGATTGTTTCAACGCTATGGCCTAACGGGCATCATTTAAGACCCTTTGTTATGCCAAGAGATAACGTTTTTACCAGAATGGTTGCTGCTTTGTATCAGACAGATACAGCAACTAATTTATGGCCCAGTATTCATGTTTATAACTCCTTGGGCTGCCACTTTGCTATGATTAAAAGTAATTATTTTGAGAACCGAAAAGGGATTCGTTTTGCTTCCCTGCTGCTGTGTGTTTCCATTATTATGTCAACCATGTTAATTAAACAGCATTCTGTTTTTGATGTAACCACTGCTTTTCTGATGGCAACTGTTATGTATTTGATTGTTTATCGTTCGGATGTTCTTCTGAATATGAAAAACAGCTTTGAAAATAGAAAAAGAAGAAAACCGGGACCAGAAATTCTCTGATTCCGGTTTTTCTGATTGCATCTAATTAAATTTAAAGAACCGCTGACAAATCTTATACGCTTCTACGGATATCTTTCTTCCTCCTTTACCCGGAAGATTCATAGAATTACCCATAATACCATAGCGAAGCCGCATATGAATCATTGCATCTTTTCTCTTGATATATTCCCACAGTTCCTTTTTCTTCTCCAGATTCTCCTCTGTCCCGGAACGGAGCAATAGTACAGAAGAAATAACGGTAATGATTTCCAGATAGTTTACCATATAAGTACGCAGTTTTTTCTCTTGGTTAATTTCCGATTTCTTATCCACTATATAATCCAGCATAATCTTATTTACCTTAATCTGCTGGTCGATTCTAGAAATCATAATCTGTTCGTTCACAGACTGTCCTTCTCTTCCTATGTAATAACGATAGAAATTCACATCCAGATAATACATAGTCTTTACATAAGGAAGCGGTTCAAATACAAACAGATTGTCCACATAAAAAGTATGCTCTGGTAATTTCAAACCACACTGTTTCAAAAGTTTCGTCCGGTAAATCACCGAATGCATCAGTATATACTGTCCTTTGTGAAAATGCTTCACTTCATCCCATGAAAAAATCCGGTTCTCTGGTAACGCATGCTTGTACCGCATTACTTTGTTCTTCTTTTCGCCTTCTTTTTCATACACAAAATTGCTGATTAGCATATCTAACGTTTTATCACCGCCGACAATTTCACGCAGTGTCCTAAGTATCTCCATATAGGCACTTTCTTTCACCCAGTCATCACTGTCTACGACTTTGAAATAAAGTCCCTCCGCATGCTCCAGTCCGGTATTCACTGCTGAACCATGTCCTCCGTTTTCTTTGTGAATTGCTTTGACAATAGTAGGATACTTTTTCTGATATTCCTCTGCTATTTCTGCCGTTCTATCCTTGGAACCATCATTAACAATTAAGATTTCAACATCTTCACCACCCACTAATAATGAATCAACACATTTATGTAAATATGTCTCAGAATTATAACTGGGAATTGCAATTGATAACAGTTTCATCCTCTTCCTCCAATTGTATTTTTGTTTCTCATTGTATCAGATTCCTAATTTAATATCCATATATTTCGTATATGCCACAAACGCAGAGGGAATGGGGAAACTCTGCTCTGTTTCCTTTGGTGTTACAAAAATAAGCGTTTCCTTATCCTGTTTCTGCTCTGCATCACGCAGCTTTTCCAACTCATCTACCCGAATCACATAACCTGTCATATGCCATTCCTTGTGACTGAAAATATGTTTGGATGCCGGCAGTTTTTCGATACGAAGCGGCTGTACCCCCAGTTTCTTTAAATAAGTCAGCACCTGCTCTGCCTTCTGATGCCCCTCCATAGATGGAAATTCATACATTCCTGCCAGCAATCCCTTCTCCGGACGTTTGTGCAAAGCCACCTTATCTTCATCCCGAATCACAAGGATTGTTTTTTTCTCTATGCTTCTTGGTTTCTTTTTTGCTTTTTTCGGAAAATCCAGCACACAATCCTGGCATTTTGCCTTGCAAAATTCCTGCCATGGACATTCTTCACATTTCGCCATTCCATTTGGAATACAGACCATTGCTCCCAGTTCCATAAGCGCCTGATTGAAATCCCCAGGTCTGTCCTTTGGCATAACATCCGCCAATTCTGCTTCGATTTCTTTCCTGACTTTTCCATCCAGAATATCTCTGTCATCCATGCGCAGCCTTGCCAGAATCCGCAATACATTACCATCCACTGCGGGTACTGCGTTACCAAATGCAATAGAGGAAACAGCACCTGCTGTATAACTTCCAATTCCTGATAATTTTATCAGTTCTTCATACGTTCCTGGCATTTTTCCTTCATAATCATTCACGATTTGAAGTGCCGCTTTCTTCAAATTTCTCGCACGATTATAATAGCCAAGACCTTCCCAGAGTTTCAGCAGTTTCTCCTCCTCCACTCCTGCAAGGCTTTCGATATCCGGCAGTTCCTTCAAAAATCTGTCATAGTATGGCTTAACAGCTTCTACCCTTGTCTGCTGCAGCATAATTTCTGACAACCACACATGATAAGGGGTAGGGTCTTCCCTCCAGGGCAGAATTCTCCTTCCTCTGTCATACCATGCAAGAAGGGGTTTTGCAATTCTATCCAGTGAAGACAATATCACAGGCACCCTTTCCCTGATTTCCATGTTCTCCGGTGTTACCAGACAATCATAAGCAAGAATCTCTACCCCTGCCTTCCTTGCCTTCTGCAATACCCTGCCAAATTCCGGCTGCATTTCCCAGTTCGGAGAAAAGGAAATCACATCTTTCATCTGAATGACAAAAAGAATATAACTTTCATACCCTTCCTGTTTCGCCTGTATCAGTTCCTCCACGTGCTTTACTGCACGTTCTGAAGGAGCATCTGGAAACGAAACCAGATTATCCTGCTCTAACGTGACACCTTTTACTTCCAGAAATATCTTACGTCCGCTTTCCGTTTCTATATAAAAGTCAAATCTTGAATTACCGTAAGTCGTTTCTGGTCGAATCAATACTGCATCTGGGAACAAAACCTTCTCACGAAGCCATTTTTCCACTGCCTTATTGGGTGCCGCTGAATCCATGTTGATTAGCCTGCCCGCTTTCTCAACCGCAATTAAATCATAGGCTGTGGAACGCTCAGGATTCGAGCTTTTCTCCACATATGCAACTGCATTTTCTTTCAAAAGTTCCCTACACCGTCCGGTATTTTTCACATGCACTTTGGTTTTCACACCACTTAATTCCACATACGCGATAAACCGGTTTGGTCTGGAAAGGAATTTTCCCTCTTCTATATTTCGATATAACATTTTATGTAAACCTCTTATCATCCACTATCCGGCACTTTGTTTTTGTATGGTACACGTGCAGAAGGTACTACCTCCGAAGCTGGTGCAGTGTGCACTAGCTGGTCGTCAAAGAAGATATGTGCCCCGAACGCTTTCAAAATATCCTTCTTCTGTATTCCACCCAGAAAAAATGCCTCATCAATCCGCACATTCCATGCCCGCAAGGTACGAATAACCCTCTCATGTGCCGGTGCGCTTCTTGCAGTAACCAATGCGGTTCTGATAGGTGCTTCTTCGCTTGTAAAATCCTGCTGTAATTGTGATAATGTCTTTAAGAATCGGGCAAAAGGACCTGCCTGCAACGGATGATTGGCATTTTTACGCTCGTTTTCTTCAAATGCCTCTAACCCTTTCTCCTTGTATATCTGCTCCGATTCATCAGAAAATAATACTGCATCCCCATCAAAAGCTATCCGAATCTGCTTGATCTGATGTTCACAATCATAGGTATGTATTCCATCACTGCAAATAATGCCAGCGGCTATATTTGAATCTATGGCACACTGCACATCATCTTCATAAGCAGAAAGAAACAAATCCGTCCGGAATGCTTCCAGATATGGTGCAAGTGATGCACCGCTTGCAAGTACTGCCCTGGTAATATTCAGTCCATAATGCTGAATTGCATTAAAAACGCGGAGTGAAGTATCCGGACTGTTTCTGGACATAATGATAACTTCCACACAGCCCTCTTTCCCCGGCAATTGATTCAGATTAAGCAATGCCTGTATCAAAGGAAAACCTGGTCCAGGCTGCAGCACTTCATCTTCATGTTCTACCTGATACCGGCAGTATGCTTCTACCCCTTCCGTTTCAAAAATTTCATTTTCACAAGACAAATCAAATAATGCTCTTGAAGAAACGCCTACTACAAGTCTGTTTTCCAAATCATAAGCCATAATGAATTCCTCCCGATTTTAACATTTCGTTCCGTTATTCTCTGGCTGATTTGCATTTCAGATTTGTTTAACGCAGTCTGTTGCATTCATATTTTTCGAAAGTCAGAAGACAATTTTTCAGTTCTTCATACCGTTCTTCAATATCGCCTTCTTTCACCTCGATATCCACTGCAACAGCCATAATATTTATC
>CAYVUF010000146.1:0-5994 GCA_964454605.1 uncultured Bacteroides sp. | reverse complement strand
CTTCTGCACCTTTTTTTATGTAAATTTTGAGTAAAATTCACCTTGGAATCCTATGCTGTTTTTCTACATCTGCAACTGACGAAGATTGTAAAATTCGCCTTTTTTCTCCATCAATTCTTCGTAGGTGCCAAACTCTTTCAGCCCACCTCTGCCAATGACTGCAATGTAATCTGCATTCTTAATGGTTGACAATCTGTGTGCTACAATTAATGTGGTTCTGTTTTTCACCAGATTATCAATGGCAACCCTGATTTTTTCTTCTGAAACACTGTCAAGTGCCGAAGTTGCTTCATCCAGAATCAGAATCTTCGGGTCACGCACAAATGCCCTGGCAATTGAAATACGCTGCCTTTGTCCTCCGGAGAGATTACTGCCATGTTCCATAACCGGTGTATCTAAGCCTTGCGGCAGGTGTGCTATTACTTCTGTCAGATTTGCTGCTTCAATCACTTCTTCCAGACGTTTCTCGGAAATATCCTCTTTTCCATAAGTAATATTGTCCCGTATCGTTCCCGAAAAAAGAATCGGCGTCTGCGGCACTACCGCAATATTTCTCCGATAACTGTGCAGGTCAATTTCTTCAATGTCATTGCCATCAATCAGAACTTTTCCTTCCGTAGAATGCAGAAAACCGATTACCATATTCAGAATCGTTGTTTTACCTGCTCCCGATTCTCCTACGAAAGCAACGGTTTTGCCTGCTTCAATATTCAGATTCAGATGTTCAAACACAGGTGTTTGTGCATCTTTGTATTGAAAAGCAGTGTTCTGGAATTGAATTCTTCCGGTTAGGGAACGGAGTTTCTTCTTATCAGAATTGTCTTCCACATCATGACTGAGAAGCACATCACTAATGGAATTTACCGATTCTAAGCCTTTGGCTATGGTAGGAAGCAATGTAATCACACCAGACACCTGTGCCACAATCGAGCTGAAATAGGTCTGGTACATCACCACTTCTCCTACGCTGATTTTGCCCTTACTTGCCAGATAGCCGGTAAACCCAAGACACAATACCTGAAAGACCTGGAACGCAACCCAACTGATTGAGGAAAAATAGGACTGTACCATATCCAGCCGCAAACCGGATATTGCCACGTGCCGAAGCTGTCTGTCCATCTTATCGGTTTCTTTCTGTTCCAACGCGTGCGCTCTTGTGACCGGAATCAGTTCTATCATTTCCATCACGTGTACCGAAGTTTCTTCCATGTCCTTACGAAACTCCTTGTTGTACCTTTTAATCTTATTTTTGAACGCTACCATAATGCCAACTGCAACTGGGATGGTGCCAACAAAAAACAGAAAAACAGTCAGGCTCTGTGTCACAACTACACCAAGCGCCACCACAATATTTAAAACGATACTTAATATCGTAATAAAAATCTGGGAAGACAGTGTTTCTATCTGTTCCACATCACGCATAATTTTTGACTGCAATCTACCAGACTGCATCTCATTATGGTAAGTAATAGACAATTGCTGCAACTTTCTAACCAGTGCACTGCGCAAGTCCCGCTCCACCGTCCGGATAGACCTTGCGTAGAACAGGGTATGAAAATAATTCGTCAGAATGTTCTGTGAAATCATGATAACCATAAATACCACATTCCACAGAATTTTTCTTCCCGCATTTTCATCCGGATTCGTGGCAATGTTAATAATATTCGAAGTAACAATAGGCAATGCCCATACCGGTGAATGTTTGACGACAAAAAACACAATGGATAAAAACAATTCCAGATAATGCCCTTTGTAAATGCCAATTAAAGTTTTCAAGGAATGATTCTGATTCTTTTTAAACGTATCTAACAGCTTGTCTTCTGTTTCCTTCAAGTCCACATTCTCTTTTCCAAGCCGATACACATATTTTTCTTTTTTCTGTTTCATTGATATCTCCATGCCTTCCTCAAGCGGCTTCCAGTCTGCCGCGCAGTGTTACTTTACTGTGCTTTGGTAAAACTCTCTTACCACTTCTTCCGCCGGTTTTCCATAAACATCATAACCACCATCCTTCAAAGCAGCCTGTAGGGAATGCTGTTTCCATGGCCAGTCCCACAAACAGAATCCTTGTACAAAATCCCTTCTGGATGCTTTTTCAAATGCGTTCTGATACCACTGTGCCTGTTCCTCCAGATTCACTTCTCCCCTTATCGACCAGTCATTCGGTACATACAAAGAACCCTGTGTAGACATACATCCTGCTTCGGCAAAAAAGAAAGGTTTCTGGAACTTCTTCACAACAGTTTCAATCCGGTCTAACTGTCTGTCCCAGTCATCTATCGGATAATACCCGCTGGACGAAATAACATCCACGCAATCCCACCAGGTTACGTTATCTTCCTGATATTTATCTGTATTATAAGAAACCGGTCCATGGTATACTTCTCGAATATCTGCAATCAGTTTTCTCCACTCAGTTTCCCGGCGCTCTGACATCACCATTTCGCAGCCTGCGACAAACATTTCACAACCTGTCTTTTGTGCAATTTCTGCATAATGAAGCTGAAATGCAGTGTAGCTTGCAAACCAGTTGCTCCATTTTGGTTCGCAAGGTACATCTTTGTCAAAAAAGTTAATGTGTGCCCGCCATGTTCCATTTTTGCAGTTGGCAGTTGGCTTCAATGCCACCCGGAGTCCTTTCTCATGAATATAAGCAATCATCCGAATCAGTTCTTCGTCTGACATGGTTGCCTGGGTGGTAAAGTCAATGGTTTCTGACTGTGGTGTATTCTGCACGCCATTCGGCACCAGCATGATAAAATTAGCTCCGGTCCGCTCCATCAGATTATCCATGCTCTTGTAGGCTTCTTTGCTTTCAAAGCTGCCCTTTCCCGCAAAAGCTCCAAAGGTGATTCCTTTGATATATTCCATAGTTCTATCCTCCATTTTTTTCACAAAAATGTTTTTTAGCAAAATATTTTCATTTTTTTATCTTTAAAATCAATTTTTATCGACCAGTACAATATAGCAATTTCCTGTTTGCAATGCTATAATAAATACACATAAAAATTGTACAAATCTCTTATTTGATTTTATTTAACAGGAAGTAAGATGTGAAAAGAGGCTGTTTATGAACTATTTATTTGAGAACGCAGATATCCTAAATTCCCCCTATGAAGCATTCTTATTCGATGCTGCCAACGAAGATTTTCCAGTAAAACCACACTGGCACTATTTTGTAGAAATTCTTTTTATTATAGAAGGAAACTGTTTTGCTGAAAGCAACCAACAGGAATATTATCTGTCCGAAGGTGATATGCTGCTTTTCCACGCAAGAGACGTACACGCTATTTATGCCGCCTCAGAAACTCCTTTGAAATATCTGGTTCTGAAATTTGATATCAACCGGCTTTCCATTAACAGCAGTTACACCCCGAAGCTGTCTGCTATTTTGCAGTTTGCCCGCAAATCCAGACAGGCTTCTGCCTTTTTCCCAGCAAATCGTTTGCAAGCTCTGTCCATTCGGAAACGTTTTGAAACCTGTATTCAGGAGTTAAATGCCAAAGATTATGGGTATGACGTGCGCATTCATGGAGAACTCAGTTCCCTTCTGATTGAAATGATTCGCATCTGGCAGGCAGATGGATTTCGCATCGAAGAGCTTTTCTCTATTTGTTCGGAATCAGAAGCATCGCTCCAGAACATAACAGAATATATCGACCACCATTCCAACGAAGTGCTCCGGGTAGAACAACTTGCTGCCATGTGCCACATGAGCTACTCCCACTTCGCCAAATGCTTCAAAGAGCTGTATGGTCGTTCCTGCAAAGATTATATGGAACTGATTAAAATAGAAAAAGGGGAAGAACTGCTTCTTTTCACAGATTCTTCCCTCTCAGAAATTAGTCAGGAAACCGGATTTGCTGATTGCAGCCATTTCATCAAAACTTTTCGGAAATGGAAAAATATCACACCCGGCCAGTACCGGCTGCAGCAGCGCAAAAAACAGAGTACCTAAATCCCGGTTTCTAGGCCGAAAACTGCGCCATATAAAGCTGATAATAAATTCCTTTTTTCGCTAACAGTTCTTCCGCCCTGCCCTCTTCCACGATTCTGCCATCATCAACCACGAAAATGCGGTCTGCTTTCTGAATGGTTGAAAGTCTGTGGGCAATCACAAAGGAAGTTCTGCCCTGCAGGAGCTTTTCGATACCGCTTTGTACCAACAATTCGGTTTTGGTATCAATACTGGAAGTCGCTTCATCCAGAATCAGAATTTTCGGCATAGAAACCATGGTTCTGGCAAACGCAAGAAGCTGTTTCTGTCCAATCGAAAGTCCGCCGCCACGCTCCGAAAGCATGGTATCATATCCTTTTTCCAGCTTCATAATGAAATCATGGGCATTTACCGCTTTGGCTGCCGCTATAATTTCCTCATCTGTTGCATCCAGTTTTCCATAACGTATATTCTCTTTAATCGTGCCGGAAAACAGGAAATTATCCTGTGTCATGATGCCCATCTGTCTGCGCAGGCTTTCAATGGAAACCTGTTTCACATCTTTGCCATCAATCAGAACCTTTCCCTGCTGCACATCATAGAAACGACTGATTAAATGCACAATTGTGGATTTACCAGCTCCGGTAGGACCGACCAACGCAATGGTTTCACCAGGCTGAATCTGAAAGCTGACATTATCCAGTACTTTCGTCTGTTCATCATAAGAAAAACTGACCTGTTCAAACGTCACCTCGCCCTTAATTTCCGGCATTTCTTCAACATTATCTGCATCTGTGATTGCTGGAGGCGTATCCATAATTTCAAAAATACGTTCTGCCCCTGCAATGTTGGTTACTAACTGATTGTAAAAATTGCTGATATTACGAATGGGCTGCCAGAACATATTCAGATACGTTCCAAAGGCAATAAAAGTACCAACTGACACTTCTTCTACACCCAACACGACAATCCCTGTAAAATACAGAAGAATACAGCCGATTCCCCATGAAAAATCAATAATAGAACCAAAGGCATCACTCATACGGACTGCGTGTACAAAGCTGCCTCTGTGTTCTTCCAACAGATTGTCAAACGTATCTCTGGTTTCCTCCTGCGCATAAAAGCTCTGAATAATCCGGATGCCCGCCATATCTTCATGCACAAAAGCATTCAGATTCGCCGATTTTTTTCGAAAAGTCTGCCAGCGGGGATGCGCTTTTACTTCAATCCAGACCGTTGCTGCCGCCATAAAAGGAATGGTTAACATAGATGCCAGTGCCAGCTTCGGATTTTTCGAAACCATAATGACTACAACCGCTATTACCGTCAGTCCATCCGGTATCAAAGTTGTGACACAGTTAGAAAGGATATCCTTCAAGGAATTGATGTCCCCGATAATTCTGGATAAAATCTTTCCTGTAGGTCTGCTGTCAAAAAAGTGAAAATCCAGTTTCTGAATATGGGTGTACAATTCCTGCCGAATGGTAAGCAGAATCCGATTGCACACTTTTGCCATAATATACATTCTCAGTTTTACCATAAAAACCAACAAAAGATTCAGTACCAATGCCACCAACAGTAAATGGTACAATCCCTGCAAATCTTTCACCGAAATATATTTATCAATTGCCGCTTCCATAATCAGCGGATTCACCAGACTGATGGCTACCCCATAACCCATAATCAGAAGCACCAGTACAATCTGCCATTTATATGCCAGCAGATAAGAAAAAAGTCTTTTCAAAGTCTGTATCTTACTGCGTTCTACGCTCTTTTCATCTTCTTTATAAGAATTGACTGCCACTTGTTATACCTCCCTTCCTTCCAGAAACTCACCATACTGTGCAAGATAAGTTTCATAGTATAATCCTTTTTTTGCAAGTAAACTTTCATGAGTACCCCGTTCCGCAATGCTGCCATTCTCCAGAACAATGATTTCATCCGCATTTCTTACCGCACTGATACGATGTGCAATAATAATCTTGGTGGTATCCCTCAGATTCTGCAAGTTTTCCTGTATCAGATGCTCTGTTTCCATGTCCAGTGCCGAAGTGGAA
>CAYVUF010000145.1:0-5997 GCA_964454605.1 uncultured Bacteroides sp. | reverse complement strand
CCCTTTTAATAGTATATAATAATTTATGATAAATATGTGCAAAAGAAGGAAAGGACACACTGCTATGTCACGCCAGAAACAAACCATACATTCATCCAATTTATCTTTTTCATCTAATAGACAAAAACACACAGACATTCCGTTTCTGGATAAAATCCTGTTCATCCTTTTCCTTATTTTTTTCTATCTTCTTGTTTTGGTTTACATAAAACCAGTGGATGGAATTAATGACGACTGGGGTATGTACAGTACATTATCCGGTGCCTATCTTGGTTATCCGGATGCACACGTATTGTTCTTTCTCTATCCTTTATCCTGGATTCTAAGCCGGTTCTATATGTGGAACAGCAGTATTCCCTGGTTTGGACTCTTCCAGCACAGCGTACATATTATTTGCATTTACTGCATTTATAAACGTTTTTTACAATTATGGAAGAAACATACCAGTTCCCTTTCCATTCTCTGTCCGGCAATTACTATTTTAAGTATTCTATTTTTGTTGGTGGACTTCAACGTTATTTGTGAAGCACAATACACTACAACTGCCGGCTTTGCTGCTGCAACAGCTCTGTTCTGTTTTGTTACAACCAAATCAGACAACAACCTTGTCACATTTTTAAAAGGAAATATCCCTACGTTATTATTTGCCTGGCTTGCTTTTAGTATGCGCCAGAATATCTTATACCTGATGCTTCCTATGGCTGGTATGCTATGGCTTGCGAAATGGCTGCTTTCCAACCAACGTTTCTATCGGGAATATCTTCTGAAGTTTTTTGCTTTTGCCGGAATTTTACTGCTTGGCATGGGCATCTTATTCGGTCTGCACAAAATTGCCTATTCGGAACCGGAATGGGCAGATTTCGTCAAAATCAATCATTACAGAGAACGCATTGGTGATTTCTATACCTGGCCGGAATACGAAGAATGCTCTGACCGCCTCGCTTCCCTTGGTATTGAGGAAGAAACATATGGCTATATGCGAAACGGTGCTCCCTACATCGGTCATAATATGACTCTGGAGGATTGGGAAAATATGCACCAGATAGCAAAAGACTGTTATGAAGAACGTATTGATACAACATCCTTGTTAAAAGCAATCCCGAAAAGGATGATAACTGTCTTTTTCTATCAAAATGGTATGCAGCCTTTGAATTACATTGTAGGATTCTTATTAATATGTACTCCTTTGCTTATTTTATACCGCCGGAATTTTATTGCACTTGCGGCCTTTCTGTTCTACTTGTTTGGAAGAACCGTCAGCTGGGGATATGTATTATATGAAGGCCGATTTCCGAAACGAATCATCCAGCCGCTTATGTTTGCTGATTTCATGATACTGCTCGGTCTTATTCTGGCTTTTAATCTTTGGAAACAGAAGTCTTTAAAAACTTACATTGCCTTAATACCCTGTGTTGCCCTGTTGTCTGTCGTATCCATTTATAGTACCAAAACAGATATTGACACCAACTATCATGCTACCCAGACTAACTGGGAAGGTTTGAAGACATACTGTCGGGCTCATCCAGATAATTTCTATATCTGGACATACAACAGCAATACACTGGATACTTACTGTGAATATCCTTTTGATGCCAGACAGGATACTTATAACAATTTCTTTTATACCAACTGGGGTGTTGTATGCAATCCAAACAGCAAGATAAAACTGGCACAGCATGGAATTGCGGATTTCGGTCAGGACCTGACAGAAAGTGATACGGTTTACTTTATTTTTGAAAAAGGATTGTACTCGGAAGAACATCCTGTGATTATGTATTTCAGACATAACTATGACGTAACATGTGAATTGACTGATACTTTCTCAACTGGCGACTCCGTTTATGAAGTCTACCAGTTGAGGTAGCTATTTGCGCATTTGCGTTCTAATACATGATTGTTATCACCTGAAAAGCTTCTGCTTCATCTTTCCGGCGAACTTCCACTCTGCACTGACCGCTTATATCATATGGAATATCAAATTCTTTATTAGTAGAATAATCTTGAAGCAGTATTTCCTGCTCTCCAACAATATTGATGACCTTATATTCCAACTCCTTTTCTCGATTAGATGCGATGATAAACTCTCTGTGTTCGGGACCTTTTTGATAAATAACACCATAGACTCTTGCTTCCGCATCACTTATTTTGGCTTGAAAAGAATCATAGAAATAATCCTTGTGCCGATTTTCTACCACATCCCAAAAGACAGGCGTAAATGCTTCTGCTCCCTTACTATTTAAATGAATGGTGTCCCAGAAATTATCTATACACGTAAGTGGTAATCGTTCCTCCTTGCAAAGATTAAAATCATAATAGTCTATTTGATATTCCGATGCTATCTCATTAATTTGATTCACATATGCATCATAATTTCCTGCTGCTATCAAATCCAGTTCATACACTGGTGCGCTAAACAAAGTTAACTCTATTTGTTCCTCTTTGCAATATTCAATAATTTTTCTCAAATATACCTCTGCATCTCTGGTGAGAGGACTATCCTGAAGTTTCTCCTTTTGTTCTAATAATAATCCATATGAATTTAATTCCCTCGTAATATTCCAATAACCTTTTGAACAAAATTCTATAACCTGTCCCTGTTCATTTTCATTCCTAAACTCATAATTTTTATACTGCAAAGTCTGTTTCCCGCTTATTTGCTCTCTTATATAATCAAAATCAAATATTCGTGCTTTATATCGTAAAAAAGGAAGAATTGTTTCTGGATAATTCTCTTTCCTGCATGCTGTAAACATATATTCTAATTTGTTTGGTGAAAAATGCATATAATCAATATTCCACCAATTCGCCATCAAATTATCCGTTTGCTTAAACTCACCATCTTTTCCCGTTGCTAAAGAATAATTTAATTCTACATACACATGTGATAAATCATTCCTTTTATTTGCTTCTTTCAACAAGTAATAAGTGCCATTTAAACGCTGTGCAGAAGTTGAAAAATTAAAATTATTTTTTCCATTCAATTCATCCAACAAATACGGATTTAAATCACAATATACATGAGAAGAACCAAGATACAAATTATCTATTTCTTCTTCCTCATAGAAAGCACGCCATATAATACGAACCCATTGGGAATCGTCATAATTCACAAACAAATAATCCAAGATATGTTTAAAACACAGACACAGTAATACAACACATATAATTTTTCCAATTCGTTTATCATATTTTTTAAAATTGGAAATAAATAAATTGATTCGTATCATACTCCACTCCATAGCATCCAAAGACAAGAATTGCATAAACTAATAAAACAAAAATAATTCCTTGAACCCACCATTTCTTTTGAACTATAATTTCAGCAACGTCTTTTTTCTGAAATTTAAGATAGTCTACAACTCCCAGCACTGCAATTGCTATAATCAGCACCACAAATAACTCCCTTGAAATTCCCAGATGAAACAATTCTGAACTGCCTAAAATTCTCCAATTAGAAAAACTTATATTCTTAAGTAGCATTAAAGCATCCGACATATCACCAGCTCTAAAAAACAGCCATGAAAAACAAATCAGTAAAAATGTAACCACGCATTGGAATACTTGCAATATTTTTCCTCCCCAGTTTAGACTTCCTTTCCTCATTTTCTTTGTCAAGCATTCTATATGAGCATTCCTAACACTTGTATGAATAACATCCGAAAGAACCTGATACAATCCGTTCAAGATTCCCCATATCATATATGCCACCGCTGCCCCATGCCACAATCCACTTACTGCAAAAACAATCAGCTTATTAACCTGCTTTTTAATAAATCCCTTACGATTTCCCCCCAATGGGATATATAAATAGTCTCGAAACCATCCAGATAAAGAAATATGCCATCTTCGCCAAAACTCACTAACACTTCTCGCATAGTAGGGTGCATCAAAATTATCCATTAAACGTATACCAAAAAACAAAGCCACCCCTTTTGCTATAACAGAATAGCCATAAAAATCACAGTATATTTGAAAAGCAAATAATATAGTTGCTATAATAATATACACGCCAATGTACCTATCACCATTTTCATATACTGTATTGACAAAAATTGCTGCTCTGTCTGCAATAACTAACTTCAAAAAGAACCCCCATGACATGATGAACAATCCTTTTTTACAGTTATTCCACGATAACTTCTGTGGTTGTTTTAATTGTTTCAATAAATTTTTAGAACGTTCAATTGGTCCTGCGACAAGTTGTGGAAAAAAAGAAACAAATAGTGCATATCGCAGGAAATTCTTCTCTGCATATATTTCTTTTCGATATATATCAATCAAGTAACCTAAAGACTGTAAAACATAGAATGAAATACCAACTGGTAAAATAATAGTTTCTGTCCATGTCATATCAATCTTTATTGGAACATGCAATATCGAAATCAATTTATTAACATATATTCCAAAAAAACCTGCATACTTAAAATAGCATAAAACACCAAGATTCAAACACAAACATAAAGCCAGACATCCTTTTGCCTGGCATAACTTCTTGTCTTCCCTATCCTGCTCTCTAATTTTTTCAAGAACCAATCCACCTACATAAGTTAAACCTGTACAAAAGAAAAGTAATAACCCATACACCGGATTCCAATTCATATAAAAATAATAGCTAGATAGTAAAAGCCAAAGGTATCTGCATTTAATTGGTATGCTATAATAAATAACAAGTACAACAGGAAAAAACACAACAAAATCAATAGAGTTAAATAGCATTTCTATCGCCTCGCTTTTCCGTAATGAAGTCTACCAGTTGAGGTAGCTATTTGTGTATTTACTGTCTAATTTCTTGCAAGAGAACCAGATAAAGCATGGGCACTGTCAACATAACTGGATAAACATATCTCACTAGAATACAGGGACCCATTGCTATCGTTCCTAGTAAAACAACCAGATAAACAGCTGGAAGTATAAGTTCTTTCTTCCGATATGCCTGACAGACTATTATATAATATAGTAACGCCCAACAATAGAGCGCCGGCTGCATCATAATATTGAGCACTGGAACATAACGCCACACTTCATCTCCACCTGCAAAATAACGATACACACTCTGTAAAATCTGCAAGTGCTGATGTCTGTGATAACCAGGCAATAAATTCTCCATATACTCCTGTTGGTCAGACGGATATGTAATCTGTAAATACCCCTTGGCATATGTATAAATATCATTCAAATAACTTGTATCCTGTATATCCCATATTCCCTTGTTTTTTAATAAAAAAGCTTCTATATAATCACCGGGATACCGCTGTAACAAGCGCAACCATAAATCCCAAAAAGCCTCCAAAGATTCCACATCATTTGAAATATCTCTTTTACTTCGGTCGGCTATCGCAGGAACATATTCTGGCAGATTATCCTCGCCCCAAACGCTCTCTAACAACTGCCTGTCTACAGCATCCAATTCTCCTTCATGATAGGCCACTACTCTTGCAATCTGCTGTGCTGGAACACTCAGCATTTCTCTTGCATAAGTATCACTTGTCGCACCACACAGAGCAATCATTGTTCCATTGACAATAAAATAACCTGCTAAAGCAGTCAGATGAATTCCTAAAATTTTCTTTTGATATGCCTTACACCAAAAACAAACAATGGAAGCAACAAAAAATACAACCCACGCATAAATGCTATTATTACGAAACAACAATAATAAAACAGTTACTATCCCATATCCTATATTCCAGTTGTTACTGTCCAGACAACTGCCTTTTGATAAAAGGATTTCACATAAACATACAGAAAAAACCAACACAAAAGTAGCATAAATAGTGTCTTTGGTAATCGAAACAGCCAACATTCCACAAGTTGGATAAAAAGCAACTGCTAACACAAATAAAACACAAATGACTTTATGTACTTTATGTTTTCTCATAAAAATATAAGTATAGGAAAAACCTGCCGCCACAACTGCCATTTGCAAAAACGAATAAATTGCCAATCCCATTGTATCTGTATTCTGTATGCAAGGTATCATTTTGCCAAGTTGTAAGC
>CAYVUF010000144.1:0-6001 GCA_964454605.1 uncultured Bacteroides sp. | reverse complement strand
GTACTGCAGTAAAAACACCGGGAAGTATTATTTTCCCATATGTAAGCAAAAATCTGGATGATATCATTACCGTAGGCGATGAAGAACTAGTAGTTACTTTCCTTGATATGGTAGAAAACCATAAGATGATTGTAGAAAATTCCGGTCTGTTAACGGTAGCCGCTCTGAAACATCTGGATGTTAAGAATAAAAAAATCGTATCGATTTTAAGCGGCGGCAACATGGATGTGATAACCATGTCTTCGGTGGTTCAGCAGGGACTTGTGATGCGAGACAGAATCTTTACGGTATCTGTACTTCTGCCAGATAAGCCGGGAGAATTATCCAGAGTATCAGATGTGATTGCGAAACAGAATGGTAATGTTATCAAACTGGAGCATAACCAGTTTGTATCCATTAACCGTAATGCAGCGGTAGAGCTTCGCATCACATTGGAAGCCTATGGCACAGAACATAAAAATCAAATTATCAAAGCGTTAGAAGAAAATGGATATAAACCCAAATTAGTACGTGCAAGTATTTAGATTTTTTGTTCCGTCAGCCCAAAGGGAATGACAAAATAAATATTTTGTATGGAAAATCCGCATACTATTTTGGTATACGGATTTTTTGGATGATGGAAGAGATAACATAAGGGAGAAAACAGAATGAAGAATGAAGGGAAAGAAACAAGCAGTTTCCGAAAAGCAGTCAAAAAGTATGGAGTGATAACCCTTGCGGCATTTATCTATGCCATGGCGGTCAGCCTTTTTATTGACCCCAATAATATGGCTCCGGGTGGCGTAACAGGAATTGCAATTATTATAAGCAGAGTGCTCCGGGTTGAAACCGGTACTTTGATATTTTTGCTGAATATACCGATTCTATTATTTGCTATCTGGAAGTTTGGTCTGAAATTTACGATTTCAACGATTTATGCGCTGGGATTGATTTCTGTTTTTACCAATATTTTGTCAGCCTATGAAGCAGTCACAGATGATACCATGTTAGCGGCCATGGCAGGGGGTGCACTGACAGCAGTTTCCATCGGCTTGATTTTACGTGCTGGTGCAACCACAGGAGGCATGGATATTATTGTTAAGTGGCTGCGGTTAAAATTACCATATTTAAAGACAGGAGTGATTTTTTTCTTTGCAGATGTTATAATTGTGAGTATGTCAGGTATCATATTTCGCGACATGGAAGCGGCGCTGTATGCAGCAATTGCAGTAATCGTTTCTTCTACCGTACTGGACATTGTTTTGTATGGTAAGGATGAAGCCAAGCTGATTTATATCATCAGTGACAAAGAAAGAGAAATTACAAAGAGGCTGCTAGATGAACTGGATGTGGGAGTGACCCAGATTGACGGACATGGTGCATTCAGCGGCAAAGAGAAAAAAGTACTTATGTGTGCAGTCAAAAAAGCAATATCGCCTCAGATAGAAACGATTGTGAAAGAAGAGGATGCAGAGTCTTTTATGATTATTACAAGAGCAACAGAGGTTTTTGGGGAAGGGTACAAAAGCTATTTTAGTGAACGGATTTAAGAGTAGGAGAGGTTATGCAAGAAAATAATGTACCAATGAAAACAAGAAAGAAAAGGCGCAGGAGAAGTGAAAACAGCATCCTGCTTGGTTCCATTGTATTGTGTATCGTAACTTTGTGTGCGATTACGGTCTGCCTTGTCATGGTATTTAAGTATCGTGCAGCAGAAATGGAGAATATAACCGTTATGCAGGAACTGGCAGACTTGCAGTCAGTGCAGGAGCAGAGTTATACGAAGGAAGAAGTGGATGTACTGTTAGAAACGAAAATAGAAGAAACCACACAGCAGGTATCTGAGGAGAAAGAAACAGAAATTTTATCAGGTATCAAGGGAATGCTGGAAGATGGTGAAAGTACCATCAGTGTACTGCGGAAGTTCTATCCAGAGGATGTAGTACTGGCAGATTCTAACCAGTATTTCTTTTTCCCGGTTCAGGATACCCTGAAACAACATACCTATCTGGCAGAAAACTTTAAGCTGACAGAAGATGGATGGATGGAATACTACGAACAGGATGAACTGATATCTTATAAAGGAATTGATGTTTCCAAATACCAGGGAAAAATTAACTGGAACAAAGTAGCACAGGATGATGTGGACTATGCGTTCATCCGGGTCGGACTTCGGGGATATACCGAAGGGGAAATTATGGAAGATGAAAATTTTAAGGATAACATGAAGGGGGCACAGAGCCACAATATTGCAATTGGTGTTTATTTCTTTACGCAGGCAGTCAGTGTTGCGGAAGCAGAAGAAGAGGCAAGATTTGTATTGGATGCAATCGAACCGTATGATGTGTCCTACCCAGTGGTTCTGGATGTTGAGGCAGTTTCTAAGAAAAATGGAAGAACCAATGAACTGACGAAAGAGGAAAGAACAGAATACTGCATTGCATTTTGTGAAAAAATTAAAAATGCCGGTTATACACCCATGTTATATGGAAATTTGAAAACCTTTATGCTGATGTTAGACATGGAACAGTTAGAAGAATATGACAAGTGGTTTGCATACTACGATGATGAAATGTATTTTCCATATGAGCATAAAATCTGGCAGTATACTGACAGCGGCAGTGTGTCTGGGATTGATGGAGAGGTAGACTTGAACATTAGTTTTGAGGATTTTTCGAATGACTGAAAAAGGAAACGGTGAAAACGGAAGAAAACCATCTGAAAATGGACTGGAACAATATGAAAAAACAGGATTTCTAACGGAAAAATTCAAGATTTTTCATTTAAAAGACTGTGTGCAGAAGGAATTTGATTTTCATTATCATGATTTTTATAAAATCATATATTTTGTAGATGGAAATGTAACTTATAAGATTGAGGGAAAAAATTATAAGCTAAAACCGCATGATTTTGTACTGGTGGATTTCAATGCCATTCATAAACCGGAGATTGGAGAAGACAAACCTTATGAGAGATATATTATATATTTGTCTGAGGAGTTTATGGAGCAGCAGAATGAACGGATGGAAAGTATGCGGAACTGCTTTGAACTGGCGAGAATCAACCGGAATGCAGTAGTGCATTTTGCACCGGGCAGCTATGAAAGGCTGTTGGAATGTCTGCACCGTATGGAGAAGGAAACAGGACAGAAACAGGAATTTTTAAGTGACAGAATGCTGGAAGCTGCTTTTTTGGAATTTATGGTGTTATTTAACAGAGCCTGCGTGGCACAGCCGAAAGCATTTATTACCACAGCTTCTTACAATGAAAAGATAGTGGATATCATTTCTTACATACAGGAGCATCTGACAAGGGAAGAAATCAGCATTGATTTGCTGTCAGAAAAATTTTATATCAGCAGGTATTATCTGATGCGCCAGTTTAAAGAGGCAACAGGATATTCCATTCACCAGTATATCAGTGAGAAGAGAGTTTTGGAAGCGAAGCGTAGAATACTGACAGGAGTACCGGCATCTAAGGTGTGTTATGATTGTGGTTTTTCGGATTATTCTACGTTTGCAAGAAGGTTTAAGGATATTGTGGGGGTATCCCCTTCTATGGTAAAAGGTTAGTTGTCTGTTTCTATGTTTAAAATGAGATACACAGGTTGTCTGAAAAAGGGTATCATGCTAGAATAGGAAGTATCGCGCAGAAGTTCAATGCGCAAAGAGAAGGTAAAAATCGGAGGTATGAAAGTGAAATACGAATTTGAAGGAACAGTTGAATTCAGAGAAAATGAAAATTCCATTGCAGTACCATTTAATGTGTGGGAAGTATGTGAGAAAATTGGGGATGCAGAAGTAAGAGTATGTTTTGATGAGGTGTGTTTTACCCGCGCTTTATTGCCAAAGGGGCAGGGATATTATGATATTCCGGTGGATGAGAGCATTTTAGCAAAAGTAGAACTGGGCAAGAAATATCTGATTTCCATTGAAATTATTGGGAATGATGTGGAAGTGGATGAGCACAGTCCTTATTCGCTGGAACATCCAATCCGGGTGGTTGATCGTGTGGAACTGGTAACACAGCCATGGGACGGATTGTGCGGACAGGCATGTATTGCCATGATTGCAGGAACAACTTTGGACGAAGCAAGTGACATTATGAAATGCCGTGAGTGGCAGGCGAATATGGGTAAAATGATAGGTACGCTGGAATACCTGGGCATACCTCATGGAGATAAAATAGTTTATACGCTGGGCAAAGAAGTTTCCCTGCCGCATTGCTGTATTATCATGGAGAGAATGGGACGTTACAGCCATTATCTGGTTGGATTCGGCGGACAGTATTATGACCCGAATCTTGGAATACTCAAAGAGTTTGATATGACAAAAGTAATTGGGTATCTTGAAATTTGCAGTCGATCATGCTAATATATCCATGTGAAAAAGTTATTCATATAGGAGGAGAAAGTTATGAAAAAGAAAGTATTAGCATTGGTTCTTGCATCTGTTATGTCTTTTTCTTTGGTTGCCTGCGGCAGTTCAGCAGATAACGCTGGAACAGCAGAAGAAGCAGCAACAGAAGAAACAGCAGAAACAACAGAAACAACAGAAGCAGATGCACAGACAGAAGAAGGAACAGAGGAAACTGCACAGGAGGGCAGCACTGCATTAAAGATTGCAATTGTCAGCAGTCCTTCCGGCGTTGATGATGGTTCTTTCAACGAAGATAATTACAATGGTATTTTGAGTTTTATTGAAGCAAATCCGGATTCTACGGTAACACCGGTACAGGAAACAACAGGGGATACCGCTGCAGCAGTACAGGCAGTGGCAGACATTGTAGCAGATTATGATGTTATCGTTTGCTGTGGTTTCCAGTTTGCAGGAATTGCTACTATTGCACAGGAAAACCCGGATGTTAAATTTGTTCTGGTAGACTCTTTCCCATCCGATGCAGAAGGCAATACCGTAGAAGTAGAAAATATTTATGCAATGTGCTTTGCTGAGCAGGAATCTGGTTTCTTTGCAGGAATGGCTGCAGCATTAGAAACAGCATCCAACAAAGTAGCAGTAGTAAATGGTATTGCATATCCTTCTAACGTGAACTACCAGTATGGTTTTGAATGTGGTGTTAAATATGTGAATGAAACAGAAGGCAAAAGTGTAGAAGTTGTAGAACTTCCTTCTTATGCTGGAACAGATGTTACTGGTGCAGAGGTTGGCGGTAACTATGTAGGTTCTTTTGCAGATGAAGCTACTGGTAAAGTGGTAGGTAATGCTTTGATTGAAGCAGGCGTTGATACAATTTTTGTTGCAGCAGGTGCTTCTGGAAATGGTGTACTTACAGCAGTAAAAGAAGCAGACGGTGTGAAATTCATCGGATGTGATGTTGACCAGTATGATGACGGTGCAAACGGAGATAGCAATGTAGTTCTTACATCCGCTCTGAAAGTAATGCACCTTAATGTAGAGAGAGCATTGACGGCAGTTGCTGACGGTTCTTTCAAAGGCGGCAATGTAACTCTGCAGGCTGACACAGATTCCACAGGTTATGTAAGTGCAGAAGGAAGATGTCAGTTAAGTGCTGAAACAATCGAGAAAATTGATGCAGCATATGAACAGGTTAAATCCGGCGCAATTGTACCAGCAGCAAACTTTAATGGTGTAACTCCGGAAGATTTTGCATGGTAAAATAAGTTATAGTGGATAAAAGGCTGTAAAGGAAAGAGGAAAAGTTTCTTTATAGCCTTTTTCTTTTTTACTTTTTTCGTTATAATAAAAAGGTATAAATGGGAGTAAATTGGTGAAAAAACAGTTTTTGGGGAGGATTACATGTCTGATTATATTATCGAGATGAACCATATCACAAAACGTTTCCCTGGCATTGTTGCAAATGATGATGTTTCTATCCAGATTAAAAAGGGAGAAATATTTGCGCTGCTGGGTGAAAACGGAGCCGGAAAATCTACTTTGATGAGTATGCTTTTCGGAATGTATGAGCCGGACGAAGGGGAGATTATTATTCGTGGCGAGAAGGTAAAAATTCAATCGCCCAATCATGCAACACAGTTAAATAT
>CAYVUF010000143.1:0-6015 GCA_964454605.1 uncultured Bacteroides sp. | reverse complement strand
TTCTGACACAGGGACAGGACGGCTCTTTTTATCAAAAAGATGAAGAGAGATATCATCAGGATATTTTTTCTGTACAGGTTGTGAATACAACGGCTGCAGGAGATGCCTTTACAGGATATTTCATTGCGGCAAGGGCAGAAGACCTTACGTTTTTTCAGGTATTGAAACGTGTGGCAAAAGCTGTTTCTATTGCTGTATCCCGGAGGAAAGAGGCAGATTTTATTCAGGGAAAGAAAGAAGTGGGATAAACAGAATGGTAGATATAAAAACCCTGACAAGCCTGCTGACCACAATCTTCCTACTGATCATGGCAGGATACTTTATGGCAAGGGCAGGGATTTTACCGGGTTATGTCAGGGAACCTCTGACAAATATGGTTATAGATTTCATCCTTCCAAGCAATATTATCAGTTCTTTTTTGGTGGATTTCAGCCCAGATATATTGAAAACCGGAATGCAAATTATGTTGGTATCGATTGCAGTTCTGGTTTTGAGCTTTATTGTTGGCGCCTGGTTCTATTTGGGGCATACACCGAAGGAAAAAACGGTATTGCGGTATGGAACAATCATATCGAATGCAGGTTTTCTGGGAAACCCTATTGCCCAGGGACTGTATGGCAGTCTTGGATTATTGTATGCATCGATTTATCTGATTCCTGTCCGGATCGTTATGTGGTCGGAGGGTGTTGTTAGCTTTACTGGAAAAAAAGACAGGCAACTTCTGAAGCGTGTACTGACACATCCCTGCATTATAGCTGTTTTTGTTGGAATTCTGCTAATGGTAACACAGGTTACGCTTCCAGCAGGAATTGAGAATACAATACGGACGGCAGGAAACTGTAATACGGCTTTGTGTATGATTGTAATCGGACATATCCTGTCAGATATCAAACTAAAGGAAGTGTTTTGTAGAACTGCACTTAGGTTCTGCCTGGTCAGGCTTTTGATCATTCCGCTGCTTGTTTATGCTGGTTGCCGGCTGACAAGAATTGATGAGACGGTGACGGCGGTTTCTACTGTGCTGGCAGGTATGCCAGCTCCAGCATCCGCAGCAATGCTGGCAGCAAAATACCATGGAGAGGAACAGCTTGCTGTGAAAATTATCTGTCTGTCTACTTTTTTATCATTGGGAACAATCCCACTGTTGTGTACTTTAATGTATTTGCTTTAATAAATAGAAGAAAAATAAAAAGAAATTAGAAAGAAAGGAGAGCATGTTAATGAAAAGAAATATAAAAAGGATGATGATATCAAGTGTTATCTGTACCATGCTTTGTACAGGATTCCCAGTATTTGCTGAAGAAATCGAAAAAGAGGAAACATATACGCTGACTGTCAATAGTGAAGCAGGAGGGGACTCTTCTATTTATCTGACAGATACATCCTATGCGGATGAAATTGTATCGGAGGATGGAAGATATATGGGGAATGTCATTAGTATCGCTCATGATACCTACACAGAAGGCAGTGTTGTACATGTGCGTGCAATTCCTCAAAGCGGTTATTATTTTGACGGTTGGGAGAGCAGTACGGATGTGAAATTATCCAACACAAAGGAGGCAACCGCAGAGTTGACCATGCCGGCAGAGAATGTGACACTTACAGCGAAATTTGCTGCTTATGAAGATCTCGACAGGAAGAGAAGTAGCTTTTTGGACACCAATGGCGTAATGTGGTTTTATAATACCTGGTTTGACTATAAATATACAGATTTGACCGCAAAGCTAGATGAATTTAAGGAAAACGGCATTAATATTCTTGGATTTTTCTGTCCATATGATGGAAATAAGGAATTGTATGACGGATGTGATCCAATGGACTGGCTTGATGTACCAGAGCAGTGCGGAACTGTTGAGGATTTTAAAGAACTGATTGATCAGGCACATATGCGGAATATGAAAGTTATCGGATACTTTGTAAATATTTATATTGATAAGAATTCAGAATTTTTCAAAAAAGCTGAAGAACAGTATGCAGCGGGAGATTATCAGGCAAAAGAGTGTGCAACGTTCTATTGGATGCCGGGAACAGAGGATAATCCGCCGGCAGAATCAGCTCTTCCAACTTCAAAAGAAAGTGCATTTGGTACGACTTCTCCGGCACCATTTCTTCAGCCATATGTAACGAGATGGGAATGGAGTGAAACTGCCGGAGCATGGTATTGCAATGTATGGAAAGGTGGCGGCCTGAATTTTGATATGCCAGGAGCCCATGAGACAAGTATGGAGATTGAGAAATTCTGGCTCGATCTGGGAATGGATGGTTTTACGTTTGATGTATCCAGCGATACTCCGAAAATGCATGATCTGTGGATCCATATTCCGGAAACATATACAGAGAATGACAAATGGCTGGCCACAGAACGAGGAGATAATTCAAGCGCCGAACAGTTTTCAAAATACGGGTATAATTGTTGGTTTAATTTGGCTGATACGGATCAGGCAAATGATTATACAAGAGTTGTAGGAAATATTTTGGGAGCAGATGGAAATGAGCTTTCTCTTGAGGAGGACCTTGAAATATCACCAATAGATACAGATGGTCTGGAAGAGGCATTTGTAAGTTCGGACCGTGCACATGCAATGAACTGCTGGACATATGCCTGGAGTCCTTGGGGTGATGATGCTGAGACAAATCTGGAATCCAATATGTATCCGGCTTATAAGGACGATGAGAAAATGCGTGTTCAGGAAGCTGCATTGCTTGCCGGGGGAGGAATCACATACGGTTGTGGAATGTATGACCAATATTTGACATGGTCAGATACACTTCGCAAGAATTGGGGAAAAGTACTGAAAACAGTAAGTGATAATTCTGCTCTGCTTCCATCAGCAAGCAGAAAAAGGGTGGAAACAGTATCAGAAGGAACTTCCTATGCAATGGTGAGAACATCTGCAGATGATTCACAGACTGCATTATTGGTATACAATCTTACGGACACCGAACAAAAAATTATAGTAAAAACCGATGAGGCAGGCATTGGGGCTGGAACGGTTCTGAATGATCTGTATAATGGCGGTGAAAGAGGAGTGATAATCGGTACGGAATATGAAATTATGATTCCGGCATATGGATTCCAGATATTGGAGACAGTAAAAGGTAAGTAGTGAATTGACATAGATATACTAGATGAAAAAAGATAGCTATCAACGCTATGCTTTCCATAATAATGTGAGGGGCTGTCGGTAAACCTCTTAAAACAGATGAAATTTCAATCGGAATTTGTAGGAACTGAGAAAATGGAGATCATTGGCAGTCAGGAAGTTCTGGCTTATGTCACAGCTATAGAAAAGGAGCAAGATATAAAACACCTGTTTTTCAGTACGATTTTTCCAGAAGAACTGCAGATTTTCTGTGCATGGCAGGAAAAAGCACCATTAAATCAAACTGACAGTGACTGTATGAAGTATATCCCGCTATTTTTGTACTCATTTTGCTGTAATGTAGAGACAAGGTACTATAAGCAGAAAACATTTTGGTTTTTTGGCAGCTATTAGGTATGGAGCTGCAAAGGGATTGAAATATTGGTCAACCTGATCAATATCAACTATTGTGCTATGAAGATATTACCTTATCAGGACGAACGTTTTTCTGAATATTGTATCGTTTTAATTAAGCCAGGGTATTTACAACCAGATATTTTTTGGCACTTTCGTAAAAAAGATCGAAACACATATAAAAACGAACGCTAAAAAGGCTTTAAATCAGTTGATTCATCAACAAGTCTACCATTTATATTATAAAGTTGTAAACTGGTGTGAAGTAACTGCATGCAGACAAATTAATGATGGTTTATATCTCGCTATTTTTAAAGAAACGTATGAGGAGCAGAAACTGCATATGAATATATATGCAATGGATGGTACTATGCTTTTCATAAGAGATGAAAAACAAAAAAGTGAATAAGAAAATAACCCTCCAGGCTCATGGTCAGGAGGGTTTTGTGTACCTATGAAGTTATGTACCCACATCAATGCTGACACCGGATTTCAGTTCAACGGTGATATGGTCATCCCAGATGGTAATCTGTTTGATCCAGCATCGCACCAGTGACTCATCAAATTCTGTAAGATAGGTGGTCCGCTGTGTGATGTAATCCTACAGGTCGTTGATTTGCTTTATCTGTTCATCTCTTGCGGCGGTATCGACGGTTGTTTTCTGGCGAAGCTCTCGGAGCCTGAAAATCTCATCTGCTATTTCGTCGTAGTCCTCTTTGTTGTTGGCTTTCTGGATGAGCTCCTGGTGCAGGGATGTCTATGGCAGTGGCTTGCGATGCTTGGATGACTGTGGTGCTGTTAGTAGGCTTGTGTCTGGAATGAAAAAGTCCTGATAAAAATCCCATAAATGTTCCTTTCTGCCGCAAAGGGCGTATAAAATTTAAAGTTTCGTTATAGAATAATCTATGCAAATGCTTGCAACTGCAAGCAAAAGCCAATATAATGGAGAAAAAAGTCCAGACGTTTCCTTTGGCGAAAATATCGTTCTTTTGAAAGATATTAATTCGTTGGATTTACAGTGTTTTATGCAGCTATGTTGCATCTGGCAGCATTGTATTGTTTGATATACTCTTGCAGAGTGATGATTTTAAATGGTTTGTTGTCTCTGAGGATTGCGAATATCACGTTGCACACTTTATGTGAAACAGCTCCTATTGCTACAAGATTGGGTTTTGCGTTACATTTTTCTAGATAATAATTATGAAGAACTGGATTCTTGGCATTTCCTGTGTGGGAGATGCTGATACTTTGCAAAGCCAGTGTGTGAATCATATGTCTGGCAACAGCGGATCCTCTTTTGGACATTTGAATCTTGGTGCCTTTAAATTTTCCAGACTGTTTTACTGTAGGATCAAGACCCAAATAAGCGAAAAGTTGTTTTGGCTTTGAGAACGTAGAAAAGTCACCATCGACATCAATACCAATAGAGATGAATAACTCATCAAAATTAAAAATAAATTTGTTTGACATGAGCAAAAGTTCCTTTCTGATAGGAATCCATTTCCAATCTGGCAGGTACACAACCTAGCGTGTTATTCGGGTATTGCATTCTGGCTCCCAACCAGCTAAAACATAACCCCCTGTCGAATGGACTAATTGACTTTCTTGTAGGTTATCCTAAGAGATAATATCTTGAGTTTTATCTGGTGTTTATCAGGAACCGTCAGACATGATTGTTATTTAAGATAACATTTGATGAAGGAAGAACCCTTATTAACCAAGTAGTCTTGATTGACTACACCATTATTATACTAGGAGGCATGGTCGTATGAATGTGAAAGAGTGCTATGAGCAGATGGGTGCGGATTATGAAGGCGTTTTGGGTAGACTTAGAAATGAAATGCTGATCAAGAAATTTGCAAAGAAGTTTTTGGATGATGGAAGTTTCCAGAATTTAAAGGATAGCCTGGAGAATGGAAATGGAGAGGAAGCATTTCGTGCAGCGCATACACTGAAGGGTGTGTGTCAGAATCTTGGGTTTGATAATCTTTACGATGTGAGTTTTGATATTACAGAACAGCTGAGAGGGAGAGATACTGCAGGGTGTGAAGATATTTTTGAGAAAGTGCGGGAGCAGTATGATAAAACGGTAGATGCGATCCGCATGATGGAGGATTGAATCGCAGGTGGTGGAAAGTGCACGCTATATTTTTGTTGCTTGAGCGATGAGGGTATGGCGTGTAATTTTTTTGCTTTTGCAGTAGCTGTTTATTTTCGTAGTTACATATCTCATTGTTTTATTGTTTTATTATGTTCTTGTTATAGCCTGGTTCCAGCGAATTTTATGAAGTATAGGTGTTTAGTGTAGTTGCTTAGAGTGTACGCATCCGCAACAACAGTTCTGGTGCCCGGCATCGTTTTCTGCTCGGGGCGCGCATTGATTATCCGCCATTCGCGAAAACTCGCCTGACGGCTCAGACAGTTCGCACGGTGTCGGAAATTAGCGCGTTGCCCTCGCGACGGAAGCCTCGCAAGGGACACTGCGTACTTGTTGCTTGCGGCTGCTGTTTATTATATA
>CAYVUF010000142.1:0-6076 GCA_964454605.1 uncultured Bacteroides sp. | reverse complement strand
TAACCATCAGCATATCCCAAGTTGTAATAAGAATTATTACTAGAATATGAAAAAATTTACATATTATTTCATATCGCTCTTACCAATCTACAGTAGAATTAATTAAATTATATTGTTCGCGACTGGTACGTAAGAGATATATTCTAGTTGTGTTAATATTTGAATGTCCTAATATATCAGCAAGGGCAACTAATTGATTAGGTCGTTTTTTGAGAAAATTTAATGCAAAACGATGTCTGAAAGAATGGGGATGTACTACATCTTTGTTAATATGATATTCAATAGCATACCTTTTAAGCATCGATTCAATACCACGAACTGAAATAGTAACACCATTTTTGTTTAAAAATATAGGTCCAGTAGTACGACCTTCTGAACTTAACCATTCTTTTATTTCATTTTGCAAAATTTTAGTAAAATAAATTCGTCTCATTTTACCACCTTTTGCATAGATATCCCGATATCCTTCTTCAATATCCTCAATTTGAAACTGTACTAATTCACTTATTCTTGCTCCAGTACACGCTAAGACTCGAACTATTATGTAATATTTCATCCGGTTATCTTTTTTTAGGTTCGTTAACAAACGTCTATATTCAGCATTTGAAATCACATTGTCCAGGAAAGGTTGTCTTTGTAGTTTAACTGTTTTTAAACATAGATTCTTTTTGTGATTGTATATAAGAAATCTATTAAGAGCTTGTATACGACTATTGACAGTGGTAATTTTGAAATTTTCCATAAGATACTTTTTGTATTTTAAAATATTGCTTTTGGAAAAAGAATTGTAATTTTCAAGAAAGAAGGTTGCTGTCCACATATATGATAGAATAGTATTATCAGACATTTCATTTTTGATAAGATATTTTTCGTAGTGGTTAAGTATTTCTGTACGGTTTTCCATAGATATTGCCTCCTTGATATGATGTAGAAATATTATACGGAAATATTATACCATAAGACATACGTAAACAATATAAAATATGTTTACGAATCTTATGCCTTATGTTATAATTTATTTATAATTTAGCAGGCAAAACTCAGAAGCTTTAGCTTCGGGGATGCCAGCCATACTTAGGTAAGTTTAGTGGTAAGAGAACCATAGAGGACTGTATCAATCGGCAGATTATTGCATTGGCAGACAGAATATGTTTTGGAATGGTAGATACAGATAATGCTGAAAGATATCTTGAAGAGCATGAGAAAGCATGAGGCTTCGCATTTGGGACTTACGGTAGAAGAAATGGAATCATATAAAGCGTTAAAATCATTCGCTGCATATATGGGTTCTGTTGTTGCAAACAGAAACAATGAAGAAATGAGAAGTAAGTTTGATGAAGCAGTGGAAAAATTAATGGCTTTTGAAAAAGAACACGGAATAAAAGCCTAAATAAATCTCGTATTTGATGGAAAGGTGGTAAATAAGATGAAAGATGTTAAACGATGGTTTGAAAATGACTTTGAAAATTATGATATTGTAGAATATGAAGGACGTTTAGAAGCAAGAACGAAAACTGTTCTGTATCTGATTGTTGAACCTCATAGCGGAACATCAGGAGGATTTTAAGAAGTTAGAAAATCCGATAGATATGAAGATGAATAAATAAGATTGGAGGAAGATAAAAATGAATAAAGCAATTTGTAGAAAAACAGATGAGCATGCTAGATTACTTGCAGATTATGCAATTAAATTATTATAAAAGTATTTTTTTGCTTTTGAATATAGTTTTAAGAAGAAATGGAAAGGAAAAATATTATGTCAGATATAATAAGAATGGAAAGTGTTGAATATGGCAGCACCAAAAATCATTTACATTTTAAAGGATATATTCCAAGAAAAGATTCTAATCTACTATATGATTTCGATTTTACCGGAGTAGAAGTAATTGTGAATACCTATTTGCCCGAAAAGGCAACAGAACAATTAAAAGAAAATTTGATAAATAATTTTGGATATGCACCATATGATATTGAGAAAGTGAAACAAATTTTTGAAAATAGTAGGGACTATGTAGTTGATACTGTAGCTGGAAATTAGTAATAATTAGAACAACTCAAAAGAAAGAGGAATATATTATGGCAAAACAAACATATTCTGTTACAATCGATAGCGATATTCAAAAATCTTTTAAAACGCTATGTAAAAACGAACAAATAAATCAATCCATGTTAATTGAAGCATTTATGCGAACATATGTAAATGGACATATTAAATTAGAATTTGTAAACCAAAAAATAGAAGTGCAAGTAGAAGAAAAAACTTGTGTTAATGATAAAACAAATTCGAAAACAAAGGTACTCCACAGTAAGTAATCATAAACTGGCACAGCACATCGGTTCTGCACCGTGAAGTAAGTTTTTTGAGATGCTTGCATATAAGTCTGTCTGGCATGGGAATGACATTGTAAAAGTATCAGTCATGTACCCAAGCAGTCAGACCTGTTTCTTTTGTGGGTATAAGAATCCACTGGTAAAAAATCTTGCAGTACGCAAATGGGAGTGTCCCGACTGTCGTGCAAAACATGACAGAGATACCAATGCAAGAATCTCCTTGCTTTAGCTATGGGGAGTGTAATCAGTAACAAAATGGGGGAATGGAGTAGAAAATAGTTGCATTTTACAGCATTATTCACTATACTGTAGATATATATTTTGCTTTTCAAGAAGACGTGTCCTGTGGGCATTTATAGTCATTGTCCGTGAGGAACGGCGAGAACGAAAGGAGAAAATATATTAAAATAATAAATGACAATAAAAAGATCAGTGTTCCTGGTCTTTTTTTGTGCCTAAATTTAGAAAGGAGGGAACATATGAATTTATCGTATCGTTCTAATAATTTTTCACGTGTTGCTGCAAATGAAGCGAAGATGGGAGCCTATTATACAGACCCTGCTCATTGCAAAGCAATAGGTGAGATGTTTGAATTTCCGGAAGAATGTACTCTTCTGGAACCGAGTATTGGAGATGGAAAAGCTGTACTTTCGTTGCTTAACGGATATGCAGGAGCTTCTGTTTTTGGTGTGGAGATAAATGAATCTGTTGCAACAAAAACACGAGAACAGGAAGGTATTGAAGAATGTCTTTTAGCTGATTTTTTAGATGGCGTAATTATTTCTCAAAATGCGTTTTCATTATGCTTTTGCAATCCTCCATACATGGATGATGAAATCGGAAATGATGGGAGAGAACGAATGGAAAAAACGTTTCTTACAAAGATAACTCGTTATCTTAAAAAAGGTGGAGTATTAGTTTTTGTGATTCCAGAACGAATTCTTCCAATTGTGGGACGTATTCTTATGGGAAATTATGAAATGAAAGCGCTCTATCGATTTTGGCCAGATGAATATGCTAAATGGAAACAAGTCGTTTATGTTGGAGTAAAAACAGACAAGAAGTTTTGTTCTAAAGATGAGATGACTAGCTTTATGAATCAAATATCTCAGATGAAAGAGTTGCCTGTCCATCCGTCAGAACGCATTAAAATCCCTCATGTTAAACGTCAAGATATTAAAACTTTTTGTTGTAAGGAATTTAATGAGCAAGCGGCATATGAATATTTACGAGGAAAAGAGATAATTTCTCAAATGAATGATTATGAACGCTTGATGAATAAATTAACTACACAAAAAAAACATGCGAGTACTGAGGTTGGACGACCACCGATTCCATTGAAAAAAGACTTGTTGTATTTGATGTCAACGTCTGGTATAGGACAGGGGCTTGCAGGAACAGAAGGCGTTGACCTTCACTTGCAACGAGGCTGCGCTGAGATTATTGAAGAGTCAGAGCTGCTTGAAAATTATGACCCCAAAAAAGCAAATGAAATGAGAGTTACCAGTAGGACTCAGATTACCATGAAAATAATACAGTCTGATGGAACCATTTCCACGCTTTCATAGAAAGGAGTGAATGTTAAGTGAGAAATAATAACATGATGGTAGATGGTATCGCTGTAAATGGGGACTATTTAATATTGGCAAATAAGACAGTATTGGTAGCTTCTTATTTTGACAGAGCCAAAGTAAAGGTTAAAGCAATCGCTGCAAGCCTTGGAGAAAAGCAACTGTGTTTTCAGCACAATACTTTTATCACGAAAGGAGAGTCTTTTCGTACTGTTTTTAAGCCGGTTGCAATGAGACGTGATCATTTTGTGTATACAACATCGGTTAATAAGGAGGTTGGGACACGATATCTGATTACAACAGAAAAATATCTATATGAAGATATTTATAATTTTCTAATGACTAATTATAAACTGCCACTTTTAAAAAATTGGATGTCGTCACTTGTGACGGCTTTTTTAAATGACGGAGATGTTTATAAAGAATCACCTTATAGCACATATAAGAGTGCTGGAGAAGTTTCTGTTCCTATGCATGGAGAATATATATCGATAGAAGAAATTCGAGTGTATGATTTTGCATGTCTTACGGAAGAAAAACTGGAAGGTGTTGTTTCTAGGCTTCTCAAAAATAAAAAAATACGTATTGCAGAGCATATGTCGAAACCGTTGAAATTTAAAGATTTCTCTGAATATATGGAAAAATATGGAAATCTTTCTGCGACCAAGTTGGAAGAAAAAATAAATCCACTTGTACCATTGAAAGGTACGGTTGATACTTTTGCTGGATTGCGTAAACGTATGTATCCACAACAGGCAGCAGTTGTAAATGGTTTGATTGCTTTAATGGAGTCAGGTGCTCGATACGGTCTAAATGTGGCTGAGATGGGATGTGGAAAGACAGAGATGGGAATGGCGCTTGTAGATGCTGCTATGAATCAAAAATGGTTGAAATTACATCCGAACAAAACATTGAAGGACATTTATCTTGAAAATGCAGTTAATTACCGGGCAATCATGATGGCGCCAGGCCATCTGATTTCTAAGTGGAAAGAAGAAATTATTTCTGAAATTCCTGCTGCCAGAGTAGAGGTTATTGATGATTTTAAAAAATTAGTAGCCATAAGGGAGGAAGGTAAAAATCCAGTTGGCAGGAAATGGTATTTAATATCAAAGGATTTCTGCAAACTAGGCGCTCAATATAGTCCAATTCCTACAGTAGTTGGCACATCATATGTAACCAAAAATTATTGTTTGGATTGTTATGAGAGCCATGGTATTTATTCTTATCAGGTAGGTACAGGTAAGAAAGCTCATTGTCCAAAGTGCAACGGGCACCGTTTTAAACCAATTACTTTGCGTGGAGAGGGAAAATATCGTGGTCTGATGTGTCCTAAGTGTAATAATCTTTTGCTTTCTGGAAAGAAAAGCGATGATTTGGAATCCGATGTCTTAAACCCCAGTGATTTTTCATCTCGTACAACAGTAAATTCTGTTTGTGCTGTTTGCGGACAACAACTGTGGGGTGTTGAGGCAACAAATGTTTCAAATATTATTGGATTCAAAGAGCATGAATCTAAATGGAGAAAAATTACACATTATAAGAATTATGCTCATAAGGCTAAGAAGAGCTCCTTTGTGTTGAAGGGATATGAGAAAGAATACTTGAATTCCATAGGATTGCCAGATGAATCATATACGGAGTGTCAACGTACAAAAGGTCCGAGAAAATATGCGCCAAGCTTATATATTAAAAAATATTTAAAAGGATATTTTGATGTATGCGTTTTAGATGAGGTTCATAAGTATGAAAATGGTGGCACTGCACAAAGTAATGCAGCTAGTGCTCTTCATAGTGTATCTCGATTTACGCTAGGCTTGACTGGAACATTATCCAATGGCAATGCAGCTAGCTTTTTTTATCTGCTGTATATGTTGGACCCTGAGCGCATGCGAAGAAATGGATATGCATATACGGATATGATGAAGTTTGTTTCCGATTATGGTTCGATAGAAACGGTTTATGAAGCTGGTAAGGAAGAAGACGGTGTTTATAACTCTTTTTCACGTGGCAGAATACTACGTGCTCCGAAAGTGTGTCCTGGAATTAGTCCATTGCTGTTTACTGACTTTTTGTTGGATCGTTGTATCATGTTAAATTTAGAAGATTTATCTAAGTATCTTCCCAGTTTGACTGAGGAGGTAGTTTCTATTAACATGCCTGCAGATGTAGAA
>CAYVUF010000141.1:0-6116 GCA_964454605.1 uncultured Bacteroides sp. | reverse complement strand
CTTATATATTATATACGTTATATCCAAAACTCGCAAGAGATTCCCTCTTTCCGGCTGCATTCCCTCTTTCCGGTTGCTATGACTCCCATGAAGTTCTTGTAAGGAAAAGTTCTTGTAAAGAACTGTTTTTCTGTTAACGAATCATTTTCTATTATACCTATTGTACTTCTGCCACCAAAAAACACTCTTAAGTTCTTCACCTAAGAGTGCACAATTCTTCTATATAATCTCTCCACTGCTCAAAAATAGCTTCTCCATTAGCGCGCTGCTCAATCTCTCTTGCCTTCTGCCCAAGCTGTTCTGCAAACTCTGGATGTTCAATCAGACGATTGATACCTTCTTCCAATGCCTTCTGGTTTTTTATCGGAATCAGCAATCCATCTACCTCATTTGTCATAATAGTGCGCGGTCCGCCACAAGGGCAGTCTGTTGCTACAATCGGAAGTCCTAATGCCATTGCCTCCATAAGCGCATTGGGTAAGCCTTCCCAATCCGAAGAAAATGCAAAAACCGCTGCATCTGCTAAATCTTTCTCCAGACTATCACTAGCTCCCATCAGATGAATATAATCCTGCGCATGATTTTCTGCAATCAGATTTTCCAGAATTTCTTTGGTACCGTCAAAAGAATCTCCACCGTATATTTTCAAATCATAATCTGGATGTTTCTTATGCACTTCTACAAATGCCCGAATTAACATCGGCTGGTTTTTAAAATCCACCAAACGGCCAGACTGCACCACCGTTTTGGAACGTTTCTCCGGTTCTGGTACCCCAATATATTTCGGGTTGATTGGATTCAGAATAATGCGGGAATTTTTCTGTAATCTGGGCGCAAAAAAGTCACGTGCCCCCTCTGTCTGAAAAACGCAACCATCTGCTCTTGGAAAAAGAATCGGTATCTGTATCTTGTCCGACCGTTCCTCATAATGTCCTGCCGGGTCTGTCCGGATGGAAATCAGCACCGGAATCTTCATGAAGTAAGCTGCCATCAATCCACGATACAACGCTTTTCTGGCAAAAGGAATCAGAATATCCGGCTTTTCCTTTTTCAAAAACTGTTTCAGATATTTGACACGCAGTAAAAACTGTATCAGACGATGTTTCTTCTCGTCCCCTTCTCTCAGACCGACATGAACCCGTCTGACTTTTGGGTCAATCTGAAATTCATTTTCCCCATACCATTCCGTAGCAATAATAACTTCATAGCCTTTGTCAGCAAACTGGTTCGCCAGATTTGTCACAACTCTTTCAGCGCCGCCCTGTTCCAGACAATTCAGATGAAAAGCAATTTTTCTCATCATAAAATATAATTTCCCCCAGTAATACTGATATTTTCGCCTGTAATGGCTGTTGCTTCATCGGATAAAAGCAGTTTCATCGTTGGCAGAATATCCTCTTTTTGCAAAAGTCTTCCAAGCGGACTCACCTGTTTATGCTGTTCCACGATGAGTTCTGGTACTTCCTGTAAAAATTTTGTTTCTATCATCTGCGGAGAAATGCCATTGATGGTAATCCCCTTTGCTGCATATTCTGCGGATATTGTTTTTAACAGTCCCAGCAGAGCATATTTGGAAGCCACATAAGGCGCAGCATATTTTGGGTCCGGTATCGTTGTATAAGCAGACAACAGAAACAGGATTCTGCCAAATTTCTGTTTCTGCATTGCCGGCAGAAAGGCTTTCAGAATTTCTACAATACTGTAAAAAGAAACCTGCATCATGGCCTCGTATTCGCCAACGTCACTTTTATGAAAACGAACACTTTTCGCAGGTAAAGAAACCAGATGTACAATATGGGTAACTGCTATTTTTTCCTTCTTTAAGGTTTCCACCATGCGCTCTACTTCTTCCGGCTTGGAAAAATCTGCCTGCATCGGTATCATTTTATCCCGATATTGCTCTAGCAAACCATCAAACCCATCGTTGCGGTGATGATAATGTGCAATTACTTTTGTATAATCAGCAATGTTTTCCTGTATAAAAGCCATTCCCAAATCCGAAGAAGCTCCGGTAATTAAGACAATTTTTTCCCTGTCTGCCATGCTCTCTTTTCCTCGTTCCGAAAGAATTATGCCTGTACCTCTTTATCCAGCACTTTAATCTGCATTGTCCCTTTCGAAACCTTCTCTCCCTTCTGATTCTTAATAAGAAGCGCCAGAATTAACATCTGGTAAGCATCTTCTTTTTCTTTGACCGTACCAGAAACCGTCAGTGTATCTCCTACGTAAACAGGTCTCAAAAATTTGCTTTCCATGCTGTGAATCAGGCTGTATTTACCGGGCAGATACATACCTGCCAACGTGGAGTAGAAAGAGGCACTTAACATCCCATAAACAACTTTATCGGTATAATTTCTGGTTCTGGCATATTCTGCATCCCGATGCAGCGGATTTTCATCCCCGGTTATCTGCAAAAACTGTTCCATCATATTCTCCGTAATGGTTACCTGAAAAGATTCTTCCAGTCCTACTTCCACTTCCTGATAGGTATATTCCTTCATCCCTGCCGCCTTTCACTGCCTGTCGCTATTTTCTATTTTCGCTTCTTATGCTGGCATACGCTCTAAAATAATGTCCACCATTTCGCCTACATTTTTCATTTCGTTTGCTTCACCAACTGTAAATTTGATGCCAAATTTTTTCTCAACCGCAATTACCAGATTGATGTGTTCAAAGCTGTCCCAGTCCTCAATGTCCGCTGCTGTTGTTTCATCCTGCACAGTAATGCTGTCGTCATCAAAAACATACTGAAATACTTCATTCAAATTTTCATAAACTTCTTCTCTTGTCATAATCTTATCCTCTTTCTTATCTTTTTTTCAACCCTCGGGAAACAACCATGTCCTTCCAGGATGAAAAGTTACAAATCGTTTTCCACCTCGATGACCTGATTCTTTCTGCTGTATTCCTCTGTCAGGGACAAACGCCACTGTGTATTTCCCTGCTCATCTTCTTCTATCTTATCAAAGCCCTGCAACGCATAGAACTCTTTTACCATAGCATTTTTTGCAGTAGGATAATAGTAACCCCGAATCTCGGTAATGCCCTGTTTGTTACAAGCCTCTGCCAACGTATCCATCATCGCATATTCCATATCTCTTTTCAAGACACGACAACTCATAATCCACAAATCAATATGCAAAATCTGGTCCTCTTTATGTCCTATCACAACAGAAATGACACCATTGTCACCAAATTTATCTTGCAGCTTACCATACAAGGTAATGCAATCCGGGTCTGCTGCTGCCGCTTCAATTTCCGGCTGCGTATATCTTCTCGTGGTGAGATTAAACTGATTGCTCTTATTCGTCAACTGTGCAATTCGTGCCATATAAACCGGTGCAAATGATTTGATTTCCGCCTTCATATCCAATGCTTTTAAGTAATCCTCATAATTTTCAAAAGCTGCTTCTTCTTTCGCACGTTTTGCATTTTCCTGATACATGGCAGTTCGTTTTCTATCATCTTCTGAAAGATTTGTCACTTCAAAAAATCCGGAACGGTCAATCACTTTCGCATATTCTTCCGGTCTTTCTAAGTCCGGCACTGCTACTCCCGGAACCTGTCCGCGCACAATCTCACGCTCTGCAGGATTATCATCTACAAATACCATACTATCCGGCATCAGATTCAGTTCTTTCGCAATCTGCACCAGATTCCTGTCCTTTGGTTCCCAATTTGCCTTAATCTGTATGAAATCCTCCGGTTTTAAGACTCCTGCCGGATGATTCAGTCCTGCAATGGCATTTTCATGCTCATTCTTCGAATCAATATTCAACAATACTCCTAACGCCTTATATTCTTTCAGATATTCCTGAAAAGCACAGTAAACCTGTCCTGCCGATGTTTCGTGACCGAGCACCAGATTCTCCACACCATCATCACCTACAATACCGCCCCATAATGTGTTATCCAAATCCAGAACAAAGGCTTTTTTGTTCCTTCCATAAACAGATTTGATAATTTTGGCTACACTAAAAGCTAGTTCCGGAATTGCTGGAACGCAAAGGGCATATTTATAACTATGCCAGTAAAATGGGTCAGACCACTTATCCAGTCCGTATTGTGCAGACAGATAGTTGATGTCATTAATATAAAAATTCGGTGTATTTTGCGCATACTCATAAAACTTGCAGTTTAATCTGGTAACAAAATTTACTTTTCCATGGATATCACTGGCATCTTTGTTTCCCAACAGACGATAGTAGGGATATTCAAAGTTATTCTGGATAATCACACAATGATAAACTTTTGCCAGACGTTCCCACATTTTCACATATTTCTGGTATTCTCGGTCCAATAATGCCTCTACGTTTTCTCCGGAATCCGAAAGGGATGGAAAATCCGCCAGATTGCGGAAGGAGGTATGAATAAAAATAATATCTGGCGCAAAATCCTCCAGTGCCTGATTCGGGAACATGGCATCCTGATAATACTGGTTAAATTCTGATTCGTAAAATTCCGGCTGTATTCCGTAGTTCAACAAAAAAAGCTCCAGCATCAGCTTAATATCTCTAGTTGTAGAACCGCCTAAAATAGCTATTTTTTTGTGCAGACAGCTTTGTTCATCAAGCTGTGCCAGCAGTTCTCTTTTTAATGCTTTTTTCCGTCCATAAATGGCTTCGCTGTCAAATGGATATTCTAATTCTCTCATTGGTTTACACCCTCTCTATTGTAAGGAACTGATATATTGGTCGATGTTTTCACTTGTCACATATTGTCCGAAACCTTCTTCCATCAGTTCTGCATCAATTTCTTCCCCCTGCATGACTGCAAGCATCTTATCTCCTACTTCCATCCGGTAATGGCTGATATCATGAAAATTCTGCATATCCGTAGTAATGCGGTTGTTTCCGCAAAAGCTGTAAAAATCTGTAATCTCTGCAAGTTCCCGGAGAAAATCCAGATATCCATTTGCCACCGCTTCTTCAAACCTTACCTGATATTCCGGATTAACAAAAACCACTATCTCTATCTGCTTTTCCCTGCAAAGTGCTATAATCTGCCCGATATCCTGAATTGCTTCTTCTCCATACCACGCAAAGTAATTTGGCCACTGCTCCTGTGCCAGACTTTCTTCGGTTAAAGAACTCGTGAGATAATAATTTCCAGTGGTATATAATCGTTCTTGAAACCCTTCTTCCTGCCCTTCATATGAACAAATCGTTTCTAATGACTGTAATGCCACCGATGGGTCCATATAATCCCACAAAAAGCAAATATTCTCCTCTTCTGCCCGGAAGGGACGACGGATTAACTGTTCCTCATGCACAGTCGGGTCAACAAAGCAACTGACATCATCAATCCCCAGATAGATTCTTTCTACCTCCACTCCTTCTTCCAGAAAAGCAAGCAGATTTTCATAATGTTCCGCTGGAAGTCCTTCGGAATAATACATATTATAACAGTTTCCATCCGTTACTTTTGCTGCATCTAGAGAACCTACACGTGAATTTCCGAAAATAAACATATTATATTTATCAACATGGTGCAGAACATACTGCGTTTTCACATAATTCTTATTTGGTTCCACACCATTATCTCTTGCATTCTTCCAGTGAAAAACATTATAGGGGTCAATTCCCATTGACACCCCTGCTGCAAACGCAAGACTCAAAACACCAAGTGCCGCCAGTTTACACGCCAATTTACCTAATGACTTTCTTTTCATCTTTTATCCCAGTCTTTTTCCATCAAATTTTTGTCCCTTTTTATCACATTCTGTTATGGTTTTCCGAAATTTCATCAGAAACCAGCATATATGAAACTCTGTCCCGATATGCTTAAAGACAACAGAATCATTCCACAGAGAAACAGATATATACCCCAGCGAACTGCCAGTTTCTGTCCTGTTACCCACACAAAAATGTCAATCCCTTTGTTCTGACAAATTTCTGCAATCACAAGTACCACAAAGGCAATGCACAGCAAAAGCAGGTTCACCATGCCAAGTTCTCCCTTAACTTGACTAAAGCCTCGCTCTCCGAATTGTGTCACGCCGGCTTTCAACACTGCAAAAACCTGTCCCATGTTTTCTGCCCGGAAGCAGATAAGTCCAAGACTGAATATCAGAAAAGTGCGTGCTACAGCTTTTCTGTACAGAAATTTGTAATGGT
>CAYVUF010000140.1:0-6217 GCA_964454605.1 uncultured Bacteroides sp. | reverse complement strand
CGGTGATGTTATGGTCGATAAAAGCGAGAACATCCAAGTCCAGTGTATCAATGTCACATTCTACTTTTAAGATATCCTTTTTGCCCATTTTGTTGCTGCGTGCATTTTTGATGATGGCAACCGTACAGTCTAATTGGTCGAGCTGTAAATGGTGGTATATGGACAGGCTTTTGCCGGCTTCAATATGGTCTAAAACGAAGCCTTCTTCAATTTTTCCAACGTTTAACATATTTTTTCTCCTTTTCGATTGGTCGGTCAGTCGCATTTGATGCCAAGCAGGGTCAGTATCAGTGCCATTCTGACATATACACCGTATTGTACCTGCTTGAAATAGGCGGCTCTTGGGTCTTCATCGACTTCTACGGAAATTTCATTGACACGCGGAAGTGGGTGAAGGATAAGCATATCTTCTTTGGCAAGTTCCATTTTTGCTTTGTTCAGAACATAGAAATCTTTTAAACGGACATAATCTTCTTCGTTAAAGAAGCGTTCTCTCTGGACACGAGTCATATACAGCAAATCCAGACTGGAAATACAGTCTTCTAAACGAATCACTTCTTCGTAACTGATATTTTTCTCCTGAAGCATATCGGTAATATAATCCGGCACACGAAGCTCTGGCGGAGAGATAAAAATAAAGTGAATATCAGGATAGCGGACCAAAGCATTGATAAGTGAGTGTACAGTACGTCCAAATTTTAAGTCACCGCACAGACCAATGGTAAAATTGCCAAGTCTTCCTTTCAGGGAGCGAATGGTAAGTAAGTCAGTCAATGTCTGGGTGGGATGCTGATGTCCACCGTCACCTGCATTGATAACCGGAATGGTGGATTTGCTGGCTGCTACCATAGGTGCACCTTCTTTGGGATGGCGCATGGCACAGATATCCGCAAAACAGGAAATGACACGTATGGTATCGGAAACACTTTCGCCTTTGGAAGCGGATGAAGAGCCGGCATCCGAAAAACCAAGAACCTGTCCGCCTAAACTTAACATGGCAGATTCGAAGCTGAGTCTTGTACGGGTACTTGGCTCATAGAAACAGGTTGCCAGTTTTTTGCCTTCACAGGCATGGGCATATTTTTCCGGGTATTTCTCAATATCGTTTGCAAGGTCAAACAGAGAGTCCAGTTCTTGCACTGTAAAATCCAGGGGATTCATTAAATGTTTCATTTGCATAACTCCTTTTGCTTAAATTCTCAAAAAAATAGAAGAGAGGGTATCTCTTCTATTTCTATGTACTTAATTATTTGAATGACAATAAATCATCAACCGGTTTTCTCTTAGGAGCAACCGGCTCTTCATCTGGGTAGCCAACAGGAATCAGAGCAACCAGTTCTCTGTCTTCCGGGATTTCCAATAATTCTTCTATTTTGTTCTGGTCAAAAATACCTAAAATAACGGAGCCGATACCTTTCTCGTATGCAGCAAGACAGAAAGTCTGGGATGCAATACCGGCATCGAACATCTGCCAGCTATCTTTACGAGGAGTGGTAAAAGAGCCATCTCTTTCATAACCGCATCTGTTTTTGATAACAGTTACAGCGATAACCATAGGAGCATTTTCCATAATCTTACCGTTATTAGGGAACATGGAAGTACCTTCTGCGGCAAGTTTGTTTTTCAAAGCACCTTCTACTGCAATGTAACGAACAATCTGTGTATGCTTCCAGCTCGGAGAATAAGAAGCGGTTTCAATAATTTCAGCAAGCAGGTCATGGTTAATAGGTTCCTGTTTAAATTTACGGATACTTCTTCGTCCTCTGATACATTCCTTTGCTGTCATAAGCGGCCTCCTTTGGTTCAACATTTTGTATATCATACCACAAAGAAAAAAGTGTTTCAATGCAAAAATTCTGAGGAAAACCAGAGAAAATTTCAAGGGAAATTTATGTATAATAGAAAGTTGTGAAATGTGTATGAATATGCTATGATAAAAAGGATAATCAGTTGTAGTTTTTCGAAGAAAAGATAACAGAATCATTAGACACAGAAGAAAAAGAAGGAGAGAAATATGCAGTATCAGGAGCGAAAAAGATGGGTTTTTCTGGGACTTCCCTTTACTTTTACCAAGTATACCATAGGGGAAGAAGTGATTACGATTAATAGCGGTCTTTTATCCACCAGTGAAAATGACTGCTATATGTACAAAGTACAGGACGTGGAGCTGCAGGCAAGTCTTATGGAAAGAATTTTCAAGTTAGGAACGGTTGTCTGTTATACAGGTGATACCACGCACCCAAATCTCAGAATTGAGCATATCAGAAATGCCAAAGAGATTAAAGATTATATTCTGAGAACTTCCGAAGAAGCCAGAAGGAAACGACGTACTCTGAATACGTTAGATATTGGTTCGGGACAACTGGAGGAGATGGAAGATTAGAACAAAAGGGTGAAGATACGGACTATTTTTTACAGCAGAAAAAATGAATGATTAACAAGCGAGGAATTTAATTATGGAACTGGATATGACAAAGGGGAATCCAACTCGGTTAATTGCTAAGTTTATCATTCCGATTGTAATAGGAAATATTTTTCAACAGTTATACAATATGGTAGATACGATTATTGTAGGCAGGTATGTAGGGGTAGAGGCACTTGCCGCAGTCGGTTCTACTGGTACGATTTCTTTTTTGATTCTTGGTTTTTTGTCAGGTCTGACAGCCGGCTTTACCGTACTGACAGCACAGCGGTTCGGTGCCGGAGATATTGATGGTGTGAAGCAGACCGTTGGGAATGCAGCCATACTTTCGATTATTATAACGATTGTTATGACCTTGGTTAGTGTGTTTTTTATGGAAGACCTTCTGCGGATTATGAATACACCGGATGATATGTTTGACATGGCAGAAACGTACATTGTGATAATTTGTCTGGGTATGGGCTGCAGTGTTTTGTACAATCTGTTGTCCAGCTTTTTGAGAGCCGTAGGCAATAGTAAGGTGCCGCTGTACTTTTTGGTGGTTTCCGCTGTTTTAAACATTATTCTGGACCTGGTACTGATTCTGGTGATTCCAATGGGAGTAGCAGGAGCAGCCATTGCAACGGTTGTATCACAGGGAATATCGGGTGTTCTATGTCTGATATACATTAAGAAGAAAGTGCCTGTTTTACAGCCAGAGAAATATCATTGGAGAATTGATGGACAGTGTACCCACAATCAGATTTCCATAGGTCTGCCCATGGCATTGCAGTTCTCCATTACAGCAATCGGTACGATTCTGGTGCAGATGGCATTAAATATGTTAGGGTCAACCGTAGTGGCTGCTTATACAGCGGCATGTAAGGTAGAACAGCTTGTAACACAGCCATACAGTGCCTTGGGACTTACCATGTCAACCTATTGTGCACAGAACAGAGGAGTGAATGATATCAAACGTATCCAGAAAGGGGTTCGGATTTCCAATGTGATGTCACTGATTTATTCGATTGTGATTTATGGTGTTGTGATGGCAGCGTTGCCTTATGTGATTCGTCTGTTTGTAAGCGGTGACATATCGGATATCTTAGGATATGCAGAGATATACGTAGGTGTTTGTGGTTTGTGCTTCACAGGACTTGGTATGATATTTATTTTCCGTAATGCCATGCAGGGCTGCGGTTTTTCCTTTATGCCTATGATGGGCGGCGTGGTAGAATTATTATGCCGCGCAGTAGCTGCCTTTGGAGCAGCTCGTTACCAGAGCTATCTTGGTGTGTGTATGGGAAATGCAAGTTCCTGGGCAGTGACCGGAATTTTCCTTGCCATCGCCTACTTATTTATGATGCGGAAACTGCTCGCTTTGCAAAAGCAACCGCTCGAACAGTAAACCGGCGAAAAACCAGCAGGGAACATAATCCAGACGGATGACCTGACAGAAATTCCAACGGGATTTCTCATAATTCCAGGGGCAGAGTTTTTTATGAGTGAGCAGGATGCCTGTACAAAATTCGCCAAGAAAGATGATGCCGCTGTAAACAAAGCCGCGAAATATCAAGTTTTTTCCTTTCAGCAGACGACTGACAGGAGCAAGGAAGGCAGCCATTCCATAAATAGGAAACATCCAGAGGGAAGTTGTCCCGCTTAGACGGAAATCCTTTTTCTGGAAGGAACGGAAGGCAGTGAACAGGATTTCCATGCACCAGCCGAGCAGTCCGCAGTGAATAAAGTTTTGAATAAATTTTTTCATGCTTATAGAATACCCATAATCGGGAGGAGTATACACATGAATTACAGAGAAGCAATGGGATATGTAGAATCGTTACAGCAGTATGGCAGTGTGCTTGGACTGGATAATATGCAGGAATTGTGCAATCGTCTGGGAAATCCCCAGAAGGAACTGAAATTTGTACATATAGCAGGTACGAATGGAAAAGGTTCCGTACTGGCCTATGTTTCGACGGTTCTGCAGACCGCCGGATATAAAGTGGGACGTTATATTTCACCTACCATTTTTGATTATCGGGAACGGTTTCAGATAAATGGGAAACCGATTACCCAGTCGGGATTGTGCAAGTATCTGGAACAGGTGAAAGAAGTGGCACAGCAGATGGCGGCAGAAGAATTGCCTCATCCAACGCCCTTTGAAATAGAAACAGCCATTGCTTTTCTGTATTTTCTGGATAAACAGTGCGATATTGTAGTGTTGGAAACAGGACTAGGCGGCAGACTGGATGCAACCAATATCATAACCACTCCGGTATGCTCTGTTTTTACATCCATCAGCATGGACCACATGGCTGTGCTGGGAGATACGTTGGAGGAAATTGCAGTCCAGAAGGCAGGAATCATTAAGGAGAAAGGCTGTGTGGTATCCATCAGACAGCAGCCAGAGGCAATGCAGGTGATTAAGCAGACTGCACAGAGAAAGAAGAGCCGCCTGCTGATTGCAGATGTGAGTCGGGCAAAACAAGTGAAATATGGACTGAAAACACAGCATTTCAGTTATGATAAATATAAAAATCTGACGATTTCCATGACAGGACAATATCAGATAGACAATGCAGTTCTGGCAGTGGAGGTTATTGGTGCTTTGCAGAAATCCGGATTCCCAGTATCGGAGGAGCAGCTTCGCAAGGGACTTCTGCAGACAAACTGGCTGGGAAGATTCAGTGTGATAGGACAGAAACCACTTTTTATCGCAGATGGAGCACACAATGAAGATGGGGCAGCCAGATTGGCGCAGTCCATCAGATTCTATTTTACAAATAAAAGAATCATATATATAATGGGAATATTGAAAGACAAAGAATATGATAAGATTATCCGTCAGACCTATGAGCTTGCGGAGCATATTATTACCGTAACACCACCGAATAAGGAGAGAGCACTTCATGCCTATGAACTGGCTCAGAATGTCAAAGAATATCATGACAGTGTAACGGTGGCGGACAGCCTGCAGGAAGCGGTAGAGATTGCGTATCTGCTTGCTGGAAGAGATAAAGAAACGGTTGTTATTGCTTTTGGCTCACTGTCTTATCTGGGGGAACTGATTCATATTGTAGAACATAGAGATACAATCAGGAGAGATTCTCATGGTAAATCAGAATAAAATTAAAGAAGCAGTAAAATTATTTCTGGAGGGAATCGGGGAAGACCCATCCAGAGAAGGATTGTTGGAAACCCCGGAGCGCATTGCAAGAATGTGTACAGAAATCTTCAGCGGCATGGAGAAAAATGCCGGAGAGCATCTGTCGAAAGCCTTTCGTGTAACCAATAATGAAATGGTAGTGGAGAAGGATATTGTTTTTTATTCGGCCTGTGAGCATCATTTGCTTCCTTTCTATGGAAAAGCACATATTGCTTATATACCGGATGGAAAAGTGGCAGGTTTGAGCAAACTGGCAAGAACTGTGGAGGTTTACGCCAAAAGACCGCAGATTCAGGAACAGATGACAACACAGATAGCCGATGCCATCATGGAATATCTGAAACCGAAGGGTGTTATGGTAATGGTCGAAGCAGAACATATGTGTATGACTATGCGTGGAGTGAAGAAACCGGGCAGTAAGACGGTTACTCTGGCAAAAAGAGGATGCTTTGAGGAAGATAAGCAGCTTCAGGATGATTTTTTCCGTATGATACGGGTATAAATAGAAGGCAGAAAATCATACAGAAGGATAAGGCAGATGATAACCATGGAAAGCGGGAAAAACCGGATAAGTAGAATATTAAATCACGATTTATTTATAGAATTTCTGGCAAAAAACGAAGCAGAAGAAGCAGATAGAAAGTTCT
>CAYVUF010000139.1:0-6217 GCA_964454605.1 uncultured Bacteroides sp. | reverse complement strand
GTACGTCCGTTAGCACCTAAAACAATGGAGTGTATCGCAAGAGGATTGAAGAAGTTTGTGATTGATAATGCAGAACCATTTATTGTGCAGGTAAACCATAGTGGAGCAAAATCGGATTACTGCAAGAGTGCAAACAAACCATTAAATACCATAACTGGTAAGCATGGGTTTGGAGTGGTTGAACTTTATCTGGCGCAGATGGAACAAACTGGATTCACAGCTAACAGAAGAAAAGATGTTACATCTTTTTTACATAAATATTATGATGGTGGCTATAAGGGAACTGGTGATACACTGGAGAATCCGTTGCCAACGACTACGACATGGTACCATAACAGCGTATGTGCAGCTACTTTAATTCAGATGAATAATCATTGTGATGGACGAGATATAACAGAACCAATACCAACAATTACAGCTGGAGATGGACATTTTGGAGAAGTCAGAGCATTTTTAATTAAATATTATGGTCAAGGAACAGGACGGCAAGTAACGGAGCCATTAGATACCATTCCGACACATGACCGATTCGGACTTGTGACAATAAAGGGCGTAGATTATCAGATAGTAGACATTGGCTTGCGCATGCTTGAACCAAAGGAACTGTATGGATGTCAGGGATTTCCAGATGATTATATAATTGACCATGATTGCACTGGAAACACTTATCCCAGAAGTGAACAGGTAAGAAGGTGTGGAAATGCGGTATGTCCACCTATACCGGCGGCGCTTGTAAAAGCCAATTTACCGGAGCTGTGCGTGGCAGAAAGAACCAAGAATATGCGTATTGAATTAGAAACGAATGGACAACTTAAATTTGCTTAGGAGGGTGTTTGTGGAACGAGAAAAAACAAAGGAAAAAGTGCTTAATTGTATAACGCAGTATATTAAAGAACATGGATATCCGCCGTCGGTACAAGAAATTTGCGAAAAAACGCATCTAAAAAGCAAAGCAAGTGTTCATGAATATTTACGTCAACTTATGATGGATGGAACGATTCAAAGCGATCATGAAGGAAAAGCCAGGGCAATAAAAGTAGCAGGATATAGCTACATAAACAAAAAAGAAGAAAATAGGCTGACGGTTGAAAAGCTGGTTCGGATATCAGGAGTTCAGAATGTTATAATAGAAAAAAATGGAATTATTCTTTATCAGGGAAAAGCAATGGGTTTGGATATTCCTTGTTTAATGAAAAGCACGATACATAATATTTTATATAAAGAAAATGAAGCGGTATTACAAATTTCATAAACATATGAAATGAAGAATGTGGTAAAGGAATCTTGAAAACGATTTTAATGGGAATTATAGAAAGGAAGCGGAGTATGGCATACTATATCACGAATGGATTTTATTTTGTGAAGTTAAAAAAGACTGGGGGAATCAAAAAAACAGTTGAATTAATAGAAGCAACTCTGTTTAACGAACGTGCAGAGGCGGAGAAGATTCTAAAAAAGGCACCGGCTAAAACAAAGAGGTATACTATCATATCAATGGAATGCTTAAAAGGTGAAAACGTTATATTTGCTGGAGATAAAGCGGGAAAAAGAAAAAAATTTACACCCTCTATGAGAAGGATGGTGTATGCGAAGGACCATGGATGTTGCTATATCTGCGGAAAACCGGTTTTGCCTGCATGTTTTGAAATAGAACACAAGATTCCATTATCAAAAGGAGGTACAAATGATATTAGTAATCTGTATACAGCCTGCCACATATGTAATACGATGAAAAATTCAATGTCGTTTGAAGATTTTTTGCATAAAGCTTCAGAAATTGTGTACTATCAATTGGATAAAATAGATAAAAGATAGAGGATACACAAACAAAGGAATGTATCAATACTATAGGATGTGTCTAGAAACTCGAAATGTGGGCATATAGAGATTTTGAAACATAGGGTCTGGGAACTTTCATGAGAATAAATTGAAGGCAAAATGAGGCGAATCAGAGCGCTTCTGAAGGAACTAATAAATAATAAAACAACCCTTCCTACTTTATAGAAGAATTGGAAAGGGTTGTTTTTGTATTAAATATACTTTAATTGCAGTGATACACTAAAATGCCTGTAAAAAGGAGAATGGCGTTTTACATAGCGTTATAGCGAATAAGAGTATCTACTCCGTTTTCAACTGCTGTTGGCATTGATACAGAGGTATAGCAAATTGTATCATAAAGGAAATTTCCTGTTTGGGTTTCGGAAGCATCGCGTATGACGGAAGCGTTTATTTCGTCATACATAGCGGATTCATCCGCAGAATGAATGGTAGAGGTTTTTATAGCATCATTATCATCAGAAGATGTTTCTGCATCTGCGTTTGTTTCAGTTAAAACTTCGTCTGTAAAACAAAGTGCATAGGCGTAGAACCGGTTGGTTTCGATGGTAATGGTATTTGGTTCTTCATCTAAATCCTCGAAAGTATAAGGTATTCCGTACTTGGAAACACAAATCATTTTGAATTGACGTCCTGTTTTTTGCAATTCAGAAGGAATGGAAATCCTTATTGTAATTGGATTTTCGGATTCGTAAATAGGGGGTTGTGAATCTTTCAGTATAATATTGTAATAATCTGTGTACATATTCCATTTACCAAGTACTAATTTAAAAGCAGCTTCACAAAGAAAACCTTGTGAATGATGAATTACCTGTACGTTGGCATCTTCCATACCACCATTTGATAAAATGGTATAAACGATAGGGTCTCCATTTATTTCTGTAACGGAAGATATTGTGCTTTTTGTACTTTTTATTGTGTTTTTTGTACCTTTTTCAGAGGAATGGGTATCTTCATCCACGGATGCGCTGTCTTTAAAAACAGCGGATATTGTCACGTTGGAAGAAGGCATTGTAAAACTGGTTGATTCCTTTGTTGTGTCTGCTAGTGAAACAGAACTGGAAACGACCCATTTTTCAAATGTTCGTCCTCCAACTTTACTTGCAGTTAAAGTAATCGTATCACCGGCTTTTGCTTTATAAGAACTTGCAACACCGCCAGATACCTTTATCTGATAAAGTTGATCAGTTTTAAAATATAAAACGACATCGTTATCTGGCATGGTAAAAGTAAGAGGATTTTTCTTTGCCTTATCTGTTGAAAACGTTACACCATCTGCAGACCATTTGGAGAAGGTAGTATTGGTCGTTGCATAAGCAGCTGTGGCAGTAACTAAATTTCCTCTTTCGAAGAGTGAATTCGTAGTATTAAGTGTTATCGTTTGCGAAGAACTTACGCGATAAAGGGTAATGCTGTTGGATTTAATACATCCGGTATACTTATTTGTGGCATCGGATACCAGTACATTGTATGTTCCGGCTTTGGTAGGTGTGTATGTAGCTCCTGACCCAATTTTATTCCCATCAAGCAACCATTCGTAGGTAAGAGAATCCGCAATCTTTCTGCCTTGTGTATAGGAAGCACGAAGCGTTCCGGCACCAGGTGTATATGATATGTTGGCAGTTCCGTCTATATCGGTAGATTTTTGATATACTGCATATAAAGTGATATCTTCGGTAGCCATGGTGATGGAAGAAATATTATCTTCGGTATAATAAGGTTCGTAAGCATCAACTGTTTTTGCCCACCCGAGAAAAGTATAAAGCGGGTCTTTGGGTGTTACGTTGAAATCTAAATAAATAATATCTCCGGTATAGTAATCGGTACTATCGACAGGAGAAACACCGGAAAGTGTAACGGAGTTAAGGTTATATGTGATGTGTTTTGGGGTTTCTTTTTCCCATACTGCATATAAAACCTTAACACTGCTTTCGCCATTTAAGGAAACGGTAAATGTTTTAGAACCGTTTGTAGTATAATCAGGAATGATGGCATCTGGTTCATCGCTCCATCCCAGGAATGTTTTGCCGTAACAGGAAGGGCTTGGACTGAATTTTACGGTTACCATTTGTCCGTCATAATAGTGAGTGTCGTCAATGGGAACCTCGTCGGAAGGAGAAGCGGAATAAGCTATCTGCATATAGGGTTCTTCTTCCCACACAGCATAGAGGTCTATATTGCTGGTTCCGATATTAAAGGAATTATTATCTGTACTGGTAAAAGTTGGTGTTTGCGCATCGGGAGATGCACTCCACCCTGCAAAAACAGCATGTTCTTTAGTTGGAACAGGTGAAAACAGCACAGTAACGTTGTCCCCTGTGTAGTATAAATGGTTGTCAATAGGGGGTGTACCAGTACCACCATTGGCATGGTAAGATACGGTATATTGTTCGTTGGAACGCCAGATGGCATATAAAGTAACATCGGCATTAGGCATAATAAAAGTGGTAATTTCTCCGGTAGAATAAGTTGGAACATATGCATATGGGTCTGTGTCCCATCCGAGGAAAGTATAATGTTCTCTGGTTAAACTGGAGAAACGGACAGTAACGGTATCGCCGGTCTGATAAATATTGGAATCCTGTGGCAGTGTGCCTGAGCCGCCATTGGAATCGTAGGTTACAGAAACTTCTGATACCTCTTCATACACAGCATATAAGACAGTATCTTGTGTTAAGAAAAAGGAAGAATTTTGTACAGAAGTAAATTCGGCTTCTTGTGCGTTCGGGTCTTGGCTCCAACCGGAAAATATGGCAGCAGGTTTTTTTAAAGATACTTGGAAAGGAAGGCTGGCAGCTTCGTCTGCATATAAGATTTCGCTAGCAGGAAGTGAGCCAGTGCCTCCGTTAGAATCAAAACATAAAGTATAAGTATCTTCTTCTTTCCAGATAGCATAGAGGGTGATATCTTTTCCTGGCATGGTAAGAGAAGATTTACCTGTGTTTGCATAACTGGAATCAGGAACAGTGCTCCATCCAAGAAAAATATGATGATACCAGAAAGGTTCTTCTGGAAGAGAGATTCTTTCATTTTCTTCATAATGAGCAGAAGAAGGTGCTGTTCCGGGAGCACCATTTAAGTCATAGGATAAATTGTAGGTTTTACTACTGCTGCCATAAACGGAAATTTGTGCTTCTACGGTAAGATCAATGTTTCGGGTATTTGTTACATTATCTGGTAATGTAATGGTACCGGTTACGGAAAATTCCTGGGATGTCTGAGAAGCAGAGTCGTAGGAAAAACCTGTATTCTGCCATGCAACTGGAACTTCCAGTTTGGTGCCATTGTCAAGGGACAAGGTGGCATAAGAAGGCAGAGAGGAAAGGATGGTTTCCAGAGAGGTTCCGCTTTCAAAGGGATTCAGCGAATCGAGGAAAATTTGTCTTACATCACCGGGAATGGAAAAGCAAGCTGTTAGTATTATATTGTCAGAAGCGGTTAAAGAAGATACTATATGTCCGGAGGAATCGCTCCAGCCAAGGAACGTTGCATCTTCATCAATAGTGGTCACGTTTGGAAGAATAAAGGATGCATTTTCGGTATAATATAGGGTATCTACAGGAAGAGCATAGGTAGAATCCACACGAAAAGACACACTATAAATTGGAACTGCATCAACTACGAACTCGGTATAGTCTTCCCTATTTATAGAAGATATGGCATTTAAGTAAGCGTAGGAAGTTTCCATGTCGGAGAAAACCTCTCCGTTTCTAATTTCCTTATTAAGAAAAGTAATTTTGTCACCTTCTTCGTAGGTTGACATCGTGAATGTGGTATTGTTTGATATGATCTGATTTGTTGATGTTTCTGTTACGTTAAGTACAGCAGTAGATATATCAAGCTTTTCAGATGGTGGCGCTGCATAAGCATTTGTTCCTAATAATAAGAACAAGGAAAAAATTGAAAACAAGGCCAGATGAATTTTTTTCATTTTTTAATCAATATATTGCAATTGTGTTATGGGTGAGTGCAATATATTTTCTCCTTTCTATCAACCATTCATTTTTCCGCGGCTGATTACGGTGTTGTGACACAATAAAGGTCGTTTTGATGGAATTAAAAATCCATGGTATTACTATACCGAACATCCTATTTTCATTTTCATAAAGTAAGTCAGCGAAATGCAAGATTTATATTCAAGAACATAAATATAAAAAAGCCTCCCTTTGTTAGGATTATGTTAAATAAGGGAGGCGTTGCTTTAGTTTTGGAGCTTGGTTTGATGGTATGGTATATAGACAATAAGTTCTTTTTTTTCAAGATTGAGCCATAGGTCAAGGGATGTTGCGTTTTGCTTTTTTTGTACTAAATGTATACCTTCAAATGTTTCTTGAAAGGAATTCAAACCATTTTTTTGCGAAGATGTAATGGTTACGCGGCA
>CAYVUF010000138.1:1106-6222 GCA_964454605.1 uncultured Bacteroides sp. | reverse complement strand
CCTCTACATCGACTACCTGATACAACTACATCTATAACATCCACATCTATCTCGTATTCCTCTATTTTGGATTTTATATAAGCATAGACTATCTGTTCCACATCCTCCGGTGTTTTTCCTTCTATGTTATGAAACATCTCATTTGTTTTTGCTTTGAAATCCAAAACAATATAGCGAGCTACTATCTCAGCCTGCTCCACAGCTTCTCCTTTTTCTATAAGTTCCGCATAATCAACTGGAATACAGTTATCCCATTCTGTTATACCTATATCTTCCAGTATATCCTTTAACGCTGCATGAATAGATATATTAGGGTTATCATATACACCACCATCAAGTAACTTGTAATTTGTATCAAAAATGGAATAATCATATCCATCATCACAAGTCTGTATGCTGACAAATTTATCATTAATGGAAAATGCCATTTGTTCTAGCTCTTTTACTTCAATATATGGATTGTCCCACTCTACAAGCGGTATATCCTCCACAATGTGCTTCTGGTTGGCTGTCGGCATAAGATACTCCATTTTTCCCTGTTCGTAAAGTGTATCAAATCGACTCATATACATGGAAACATCATTAAGACCATCTTTATTAAGCTGATATTCAAATCGCTTTTTTACAAAGTCTTTTACTTCCTCTGGTGTCATATCTCTATGCACTCTTACCTTATTCACAAGTTCATTGCACAAAATCTGTAAAACGTCCATAAAACGGTCACTCTGTTTAGCTTCGCTGCTATGAGTAAAATCAAGACTCAAAACGTTCTCGTTATTCCTTGCATGGATAACGTCAAACTCAATACCATGCACATTGACACCAAAAGTTGTCCTTGCTTTATCATCGCTGAACTGTATGTCTTTCTTACAGTATGCCTTAAATTGCTTCAAAGCATCTGCAAAGCTCTCAAAACGCTCCAACTTGCTCTTTTGGGGACAGTTTTCTGCCCAGGTAGATAAATCCTCAATAACATAATAAGATACCTTGTCATTTTCAATATCCAAATGCTTCTGCAAATTTCTTGCTTCCATAATATTCTCAAGCTGCGACCTTCCATTTACCATATAAGAACCAATTTTATTTTCTTTATTAAAAGGTAAATTTGCTACATCTCTCTCCACTTGTAAAAGTGCCTGTTCAGCTTCTTCATAGTTGCCATAATGCACTCCAGCAGGTGTAATGTCCTTAATCTTGTTTTGTAACTGTAAAAGTCTGAAATCTTCATCTGAATATGGGTCATCAATTGCAAAGTAATTATGTTTCAAATCAAGTGTATCAACTTTATGCCATTCATTATAATTGACAAAGAACACTTCTTTTTCTTTGTCTATTTCCTCATCTTCTACAAAAGATTGATTTAAAAATTTTTTTGTTGTCATATCTATTCCTTTCTACTACATTAAAAATCCATATGCAACAAAGTTGCATATGGATATATTACGATTTATATACTCTAATTATTTTTCTTTGGTTTTGTAACCTGAAATTTATGTAACGTTTCACATAGATTTACGATCTGCAATTTCCGCAAGCTTTGGTGCAGATAATCGACTTTTTTGACTATAAGTACCATCTGAAAGTTGCAAACTTACTGTCCTATAAGCTAAATATCCATTCATTCTTTCAATGATAGTAATATTTTTACTTCCACAACTAGGACATACATCAGAATTCTCTAATTCTACAGAATGCAATCCACAATTATTACAATAGGATAATGAAAGATTTATGCCTTCGTAAAATCCCATCTTCATAGCTCTTCTAACTAATATCGAAACAGCTTCTAAATTGTAATCAATTGGGTATTTTACATACTGTATCTTTCCGCCATTACAAAGTTCCCAAAAACGATATTCTAAATCTTGTTTTTCAATAGGATTAATGTCTTCAGATACATGACAGTGAAAACTATTTGATACATAAAGACGGTCTGATACGTTTTCAATTACTCCATACATTTTCCGAAATTGTTCAACTTGAACCCCACAAAGATTTTCAGCTGGTGTACCATAAATAGCATATAAACGCTTGTCTTCTTTTTTAAATTGTTCTATTTTTTCATTAATATAACTAAGAACATGTAATGCAAAATTGCCATCTTCTACTAGCGATTTTTTATTATGCAATTGTTGCAATTCATTTAAAGCAGTAATACCAAATGATGCTGTTGCGCTGTCAAGCAATGGAGCAATTTTATCATTGGGATTAAGCTTTCCACCGTAAAATCCTCCTTCACAATAAGCAAGTGGATTGCAAGCGGCACGCATTTCTCCTAAATATGCATATGTCGCTAAATGTATTTCTCGTATCATTTGCAAATAATAATCAAGTACATCATAGAAAGTTTGTTGTTCATGCTTTGATTTTGCATAAATCATAGGAAGATTTAAAGAAATAACACCTATGTTAAATCTTCCAACAAATACTGGCACATCATTATTATCCGCTTTGTCGATACCACCTTTTTCCCACCACGGAGATAAAAATGCCCTACACCCCATAGGGGAAATTATTTTCCCATAATCTTTATACATTTTAGAAATATACCCTTCTCCAGTTAATGATAACCAATCAGGATACATTGTTTTTGATGAACACTTTATGCCAAGATTATAAAGGAATTCTAAATCGCCGCCTGGTCCATGTAAATTCTCGTCATATAAAAAGACAAGTTTGGGGAATAGAACAGGTTTTTTCTTTCCAGTAGCGCCCTGTCCATTCATACGTACTTTAAGAATTGTTTCAATGGCAATTTTACCAAAGAAATCATTTGCTAATCCAAAAGTCATGGTAATGAATGGATAATCGCCACGCGATGAAGCAACTGTGTTAAATTTGTATTCCCATCCTTGAAATACTTGTTCCATTTCCTTTTTTACTTTTTTTAAAGCCCAAGCTTCAGCACTTTCTAGCGTACTATTTTTACCTGCTATTTCAAAATAATCATTCAAATAATTATCATAAGACTTTTTCGCATATGGTGATAATAACTTATCTATTTCTGGTATTGTAAAACCACCATATTGCTGACTTGCTGCACTTAGCACAATATCACCAATCACATCACCTGCAACATCTAATGATTTTGGTTCATTATACCAAATGTTGGCTAGGTAAAAACCACCGGATAATACAGATTTCATATCAAACAAGCAACAGTTTATCGTATCACGCCTTGCATCCATATCATGTATATAGATATAGCCATGTTCAATAGCAATTTTCCAATCTTGACGTAAAAAAAATTTTTTGTAAAATTCTTTATTTGCAAAGCTGCATAAAAGTGACCTTTTAGTAGCTACTAAAGTTGAATCTTTATTAGCATTTTCTACATCACCTATAAATCGCATCGTTTGGTCTTTTTTATATATTTCGTCAAACATCCTTGTAAAATCCTGCTTGTAATTATGATAATCACGGTATGATTTTGCAACTGCTGTATTTACTTGATCTAGTGCAAGCTCAACATAGCAATGTATTTCTGCTACCGGTATCTGCTTTTTTCCGCTATCTCTAATACTATCTTTAACCAAAGAAAATACCTTGTTGCATTCTTCCTTGGTTAAAGAAACACGTACCCTTTCTGCTGAAAGCCTAATAGCTTTTTCTATTTTATTACAGTCAAAAGTCTGTATGCTTCCAGATTTTTTTATGACAAAATAAGTATTGCTATTTTCCATAAAAATTTCCCCACGTATAATATCTTATAGGTGCTTAGATATATACTTTTCCTTTCTAAAATCTTATATTATTATCAATTTGTTTCAACATTAACAAGATAATGATTTTGCTTTTCTTTTGAACCAATAACGATTGTATTGCAGAAAACCGATTATTTTGACATAGAAATTACCTTTAATTCATATGACAGTCTTCTTTCTGTAAAAGTTCAATTGCATTATTTTTTATTGATTCCTGAATGTTAATTACACGCTGATTAGAAGACCCGCACCAGTGTGGGTCTTGTTTTTTAGCCAAATCATTTTTTCGCACATGTTCTATATAAGGACCATCTATTAGTACATCTATAAATGGTAACCAGTCGATGGAAAAAGAATAAAAATTAAGATTAGAAAAGCTACCTGTAGCTATATCCTGCAAAGTATATCCTGTATAAAGCCATATATCTTTGGTAGGATGTAAATGTTTAAATTTTCGGGACAATAATCCAATCACGTAACGATTATAAGGATGTAATGGGTCGCCACCAGAAAATGTAATACCTCCGATTTCAGGAAGAGATGCCGCAGTAAAAAGTTCTTTTTCTGCTTTTTCATCAAAAAGCTTTCCCATAGAATAATCCCAAGAATATGAATTTTGACAATTTACACAATGGTGCTCACAACCTGAAACCCAAAGAACAGTTCTAAGTCCTATTCCATTTTTCATATCTACAGGAGTTATACTTAAATATTTCATATACAAATCATCCTTTCTTAAGAATTAATCGAGTAGGAGAAAATTTCTCTGATTAGAGAAATTTTCAACCTCTCACACCACCGTTTATCAGACTGTCTAACAAACCTATTTTCATAACATATCGGGAGCCTGATGGTTCAGTGGAAATATTACTATTATTCTATATACTTTCCACTATCTATGCCCATTAAATTATACATTAATGTTTGATAGGTTGGAATACAGTATAATTCTTCGCCGTATGGCATTAATTGCATTATTAAATCTTTATATGGACTATCAGTGCCTGGCAAAGTAGCTGAAAGCCTGAAAAGGATTATTTTCTTCGGCTTCAAAGTCAGCTTCTTTTTCGGAAGTCGGGCACAAATCATCTAGTGATACACTTCCAGAAATCACAGTTCCTTCTGGAAGCTTAATGTCAGATGGTAAACTAACCGGCATTATTACTTTATTTTCAATATCATCACTACTGCTGATGTGCTCAGGAGAATTAATAGTTGTTGTGCTTTCATTCTCATTTATCATAACTTTTTGTGATTCACTATTCTCAATTTTTGTTGCCATAAAAATATCACCTGGAAGAAAATCAGGCAATTCTTCTTCTTCCGGCATACAAAAATCAGAAGTTGATTCTGAAGAAATGTTATTATCTACAGGTGTTGGTTCTTTTACTGCAACAGAATGCTCCTGGTCC
>CAYVUF010000138.1:0-1096 GCA_964454605.1 uncultured Bacteroides sp. | reverse complement strand
GTGTTATAGGAAATTGAATGTCTGCAGATTCATTTTTTGCTGATTCTGGTATTAAAGACTTCATTGCAAGAATTTCATGTTCCAAAATTTCAATGCGCTGTAACAAAGCATTTTCATTTGATTTTAAATTCATCATTTGAATAATCGCAGCCTCTACAGCAAAAGAAGCTTTCCCGGTTTTGGAAACCATGGGAAATAATTCAGAAAATGCTTTTGCAATTTCCATAATCTTTAATTCATCCGTATTAGTAGACAAAGTTGTTATATTTTGCATATATAATTCTGTATGCATTGGAATTGTCTGCCCTTTTTTTACATAAACAATATCACAGCAGACTTCTATAACACTTTTTAATAACGAAGAAATTGAACGTCCTCTCTTACCGCTCTCTCGATATGCTGATAAAGCATCCGGAAGATTTGCAGTAAGAATACCGTTAAGCAACTGAAACACAATATCTTCCGTTTCCAATCCCAATGATTTTGAAACTTCTAAAACAGTAAGTCCATTATTTTTTAAGAATATCTCTAAAATAGATAATGCATCACGCATACACCCTTCTGAAGCCTTAGCAATTATCTGCAGTGCACCACGTTCGTAAGCCGTATTATAGCAATCACATACTTTTTCAAGGTAATTCACAATATCTTCCATATCAATACGATCAAAATAAAATTTAGAACACCTTGATAGAATTGTTGCAGGTATTGCCTCTTCCTCTGTTGTACAAAGAATAAAAAGACAATGTGCGGGGGGCTCTTCTAATGTTTTTAAAAGACAATTGAAGGCAGCTTTTGATAGCATATGTACTTCGTCCAAAATATACACTTTTTTTTGAGCAACAGGAGCATACATACAACTATCCAAAATTCGACGTACATCCTCAACCTTATTATTCGAAGCAGCATCTAATTCTAATACATCCATAGATGCGCCTGCGGTTATGTCTTGGCATGATTGACATTCATCGCAAGGTTCAATATTAGATGTACTACAATTAACACTTTTGGCCAAAATCCTCGCAATAGTTGTTTTACCTACACCTCGCGGTCCTACCAAAAGAATAGATGACGGAAGCCCCGTATCTAATAAACC
>CAYVUF010000137.1:0-6231 GCA_964454605.1 uncultured Bacteroides sp. | reverse complement strand
TTCCGATTTGAATACCGATATTGGCTCTTTGAAGGGTCTATTGCTTGCGCGAGGCGACCATAGGGCAACCGCTTTAGAAATTAAAGACATCAATCCGGATGGCGAATACGAAGAAGGCTGGTATGACAAAAACATTTCGCAGTCCATTATTATGAATATTGAGGCAGAATTTGACCAGTTAATCAATGCTGTAGCAACCAAGATTAACGGTATTCTGGCAGAGGCAGCAGAAAGAGAATCTGCACAGCATCCGAATTCCAATTACTTAAGGGATGCCAATGGAGAGCCGCTGCAGTTATTTAAACAGGTTATTGACGAGCACAAGACCATTACTTTACCGGATGGCTCGGTGATAGAAGCCGGATGGTGTGTTAACAATCTGGAAATCAATCTGGAACTTCGTCAGAATCCATCATTGTTTGGTTTCCGTCTGGCAGATTCTTCTGAAGATAATGCCACCATGGAAGCACTGAAGAAGGCTTTTCAGGAAACGATATATACCTTAAATCCGAATGTACAGACTCCGGTATGTTTTAATGATTATTACAAAAATCTGGTAGCACAGGTTGCCAATTCGGGTTCGGTTTTTTCGGCAATTCAGGAAAGCCAGACAGTTACGGTTGATTCCATCAGTGCAGCCAGAGAACAGGTAATTGGTGTTTCTTCGGATGAAGAATTATCCAATATGATTATGTATCAGAATGCGTACAATGCTTCCAGTCGTTACATTAACGTAATCAGCGAGATGCTGGAGCATGTCCTTTCAACATTAGGAAGATAATTGAGAAGATAGAGAGTTAGAGGTGAAAACATGTCATCTACATTTTTTGGTTTAACAATTGCATCATCAGGATTAAGAGCAGCCAATGCGGCTTTGAATACAACTGGAAATAATATTGCCAATGCAAGCACAGATGGGTATAGTCGACAGTCAGTTGTACAGGAAGCCAGTGCAGCACTTCGTGTTTTCGCAACTTACGGATGTGCCGGAGCAGGTGTTGATACCCTTGCAATTGAGCGTATCCGGGATAGTTTTTACGATACGAAATATAGAGAGAATGAAACCAGACTTGGGGAATATGATGTCAAAGCATATTACATGAAGATGGTGGAAGAATATTTCACAGATGATAATGTAACAGGTTTTAAAACAGTATTTAATCAGGTTTCCAACGCACTGCAGGAAATTACCAAAGACGGTAGTTCTGATTCTGCCAAGGCACAGTTCATTTCTACGGTAAAGGATAGTTTTTACGATACGAAATATAGAGAGAATGAAACCAGACTTGGGGAATATGATGTCAAAGCATATTACATGAAGATGGTGGAAGAATATTTCACAGATGATAATGTAACAGGTTTTAAAACAGTATTTAATCAGGTTTCCAACGCACTGCAGGAAATTACCAAAGACGGTAGTTCTGATTCTGCCAAGGCACAGTTCATTTCTACGGTAAAGAGTATGACCGACTATTTTAACAATATGTATGGTGATATGCAGAATTTGCAGGCAGACGTAAACGATGAAATTAAGATTCGTGTAGATAAAATCAATTCCATCGCACAGGAACTGGCTACGGTTAACAAGCAGATTAACGTGATTGAAATATCTGGTCCGACAGCAAATGAGCTTCGCGACAAGAGAGATGTTCTGATTGATGAACTTTCTGCTATTGTGGATGTTCAGACAACAGAAGTGCCAGTTTATGATAAAGATGGCAATGCAACCGGAGCTCATCGTCTGATTGTCAAAATAGCAGGCGGACAGACTCTGGTAGATATGAATGAATACAATCAGCTTGTCTGTGTGGCACGAAGCAATGATGAGAAGGTTAATCAGACAGATATTGATGGTCTTTATGATATTGCATGGGCGAATGGCACAGAGTTTGGTCTGTATAATGCATCTATGTCCGGAGAACTTCGTGGACTTATTCAGATGCGTGATGGTAATAACGGAGAATATTTTAATGGTACGGTAACCGAAACAATTTATAACAAAGCAACGACTACGGTTAAAATTGCTACCACAGCAGAATATCTGAACAGCATGAGTAAATGTAATCTGTCTGACACAGGCGGCACCATTACCATTGGGAATACTATTTATTATTATACTGACTGGTCTTATGACGGTGATGGCAATTACTCTTTCGTGATTGATAATGCCAAAAGTGATACTGCACTGATTAATGGTGCAAAGGGCAAAGCAGTAAGCGTAGGTGCATGCGTGGAATATCAGGGTGTTCCTTACTACATGGCACAGATGAATGAATGGTTGCGTGATTTTTCAAAGTCCGTTAACGGTATTTTTACAGAAGGTGTTACCAGTGATGGCGAAGATGCAGGTATTCTTTTTACAGGTGATTATGTTACTACAAATGGACAGTTTACCGAAGCGGAATTGAATGATTACCGGAAGAATGGAAAAGGATATTATTATCTGACAGCAGGTAATTTTGCAATCAATAAAGAATTGATTAAATCCCCAGGATTATTGGGAACGAGAAGTGATGCGGCAAATGGTGTGGAAGAGTGTGAACAGGTTAAGAAAGTAATTTCTATGCTGACCGATACCAATCAGTTCGTATTCAGAGGAAGAGATGCAGGCGGATTTCTGGAATGTGTACTTTCCGATGTAGCATTAAATGCAAGTGATGCCAATACATTTTATGCTACTTATCTGAGTCTGGAAATAAGCATTGAGAACCAGAGAACCTCTGTTTCCGGTGTGGATGAGGATGAAGAGGCTGTTAGCCTTGTAAAATATCAGAACTCTTATACATTGGCATCCAAGATGATTTCTACATTAACAGAAATCTATGACAGATTGATTCTGGAAACCGGAGTATAAAGGGATATAAGGATTTAAGGAAGGTGAAATGACATCATGAGAATAACAAATAAAATCATGCGAAACAATTCGCTCTATAATATCAACCAGAACAAAATTCTGGAAGACAAATTAAGCAGCCAGATGACAAACCAGAGCAAGATTACAAGACCATCGGATGATCCGGTAGTCGCTATCCGAGCATTGCGCCTTCGCACGAATGTGACAACAGTAACACAGTATTATGATAAAAATGCACCGGATGCCGACCAATGGATTACATTAACAGGTGATGCACTGAATCAGGTGGATGATGTTTTGACAGATTTGTATAAAGAGGCAGCAGATGCATCGAAGAAATCTTTGAAATCTGAGGATTTGGAGATTATCTTAACACAGATGAAAGAGCTGACAAAAGAATTTTACGCATGCGGTAACGTAGATTATGCTGGAAGATACGTTTTCTCAGGATACCGGACCGATACACCGATTACTTTTACAGCAGAAGATATCAAAGATTTTACCAAAGACCCGGCAAATCCGAAAACTTTTACCATTGAAGAATCTATGGGATATGACGATTTCTCTACCATCAGTTACACGGATTGGAGCGATATTACGGATGAAACAACCATTACGAATGCAACCATGTATCGTGTTCGTTTATCCTACAATGATGTGAATGAAGTAGCTGGCGGCGATGGGGCAAATTACAGCTTTACCATGAAACAGGGCAACAACGCAGCGACACCAGTAACCGCAACACAGTTTACGGATGCAGAAGAAGCCTATAAAGCAATTCAGAAAGGTACAGCAAATGGTGGTGTGGATATTGCATACATACCATCTACCGGAGAAATTGTTTTCAGCGAAGCATATTACCAGCAAAATATTTCAGAAAATACAAAGATAACGGTTGAGTATTCCAAGAGCAACTGGGAAGAAGGAGACATCAATCCGGTACATTATTTCAAGTGCTCCAGTGATGGTGTGACTTATAATGCAGATGGAATCGACCAGGATATTTATTATGATGTTGGTTTTAATCAGAATATCCAGGTAAATACCCAGGCAGATGAAGTTTTCAATCATTCCGCTAAGAGAGATATGGATGATTTTGATATCTATTTAAAACAGCTGCAGGATATTGAAGGCAAAATCAGTGATATTGAAAAGAAGATGGAAGGTGTTGCCGAAGACAGCACAGAATATGAAGAACTTCAGAAGAATCTGGATGCTGCCAATAAGGCATATACTTACGTCAGAGAAAATATTCAGACCAAGTTTGAAAACCAGATTACAAAATGTCAGTCTTACATTGATAAAACCAATGTTGCAATTACCAATAATGGTACAAGAGGAAGTCGCCTGGAATTAATCAGTGACAGATTGATGAATCAGAAAGCGACTTTCAAGGATTTACAGAGCAGCAATGAAGACGTGGATGTCAGTGAACTTGCAGTACAGCTTAAAAGTTCAGAACTTACATACGAGGCTTCTCTTATGGCAACCAGCAAAATTATGCAGACAAATCTGATGAATTACATTTAAACAATGGGATGACAGAGAAGGAGAACTTATGAAGGTTACAACAAAAGTATTTGGTGAGATTACAATTGATGATGATAAGATTATTACATTTCCGCAGGGGATTGTTGGTTTTCCAGATTTGACACAGTTTGCCCTGATTCATGATTCAGAGAAAGGAAATGAAACGATTCACTGGCTGCAGTCTTTGCAGGAAACAGCCTTCGCAATGCCGGTTATGGACCCGCTTTTGGTTCGTGCGGATTACAATCCGGAAGTGGATGATGAACTGCTGAAACAGATTGGAACGTTAACAGCGGAAGAAATGTTGGTTTTGGTTACTGTGACCGTTCCGAAGGACTTAACGAAGATGTCTGTGAATCTGAAAGGACCAATTGTTATCAATGCGACCGAGAAGAAAGCAGTACAGGTTATTATCGATGGGGATGAATATCAGGTGAAGTACCCGATATATGATATTGTAAATGCAAATAAGAAAGTGGGTGAGTAAGTGTTAGCTTTATCCAGAAAAAAGAATGAAGCATTGGTTATCAACAACAATGTAGAAATTACGGTGTTGGAAATCAAGGGCGAACAGGTAAAGCTTGGCATTAGCGCACCAAAGGAAGTGCCGATTTACCGGAAAGAGGTTTATGTACAAATTCAGGATTCCAACAAAGAAGCTATGGATTTGGATGGACTTGAGGCATTGAAGAATTTATTGAGTTAGAAGAACATACGACAGAATAAGAGAGTGGTTAGTACTGCTCTCTTATTCTGCAATTACAGTTTAAGGAGAAAGCAGCTATGTTATCAGTACAAAATAATATGCTTGCAATGAATGCAGATAGACAGTTGAAAACGAATGTCAAAAAGAATAGTAAGAATACGGAAAAACTATCCTCCGGATATCGGATAAATCGTGGCGCAGATGATGCGGCAGGATTGTCCCTTTCTGAGAAAATGCGAAGACAAATTCGTGGTCTGCACCAGAGTGCCGATAATATTTCGGAAGGTGTAGGTTATGTCCAGACCGCGGAAGGCGCATTGACAGAAGTGCAGGATATGCTGCAGAGAATGAATGAGCTGGCGGTGAAGTCTGCGAATGGAACGAATACGGAAGAGGATAGAAAATATATCGATCAGGAAGTTCAGCAGATTAAGGCAGAGATAAATCGCATTTTTTCCACCACAACTTTTAATGATAAATTGATTTGGGAACCTAACACAAAGATTCAGGTCGGAACCGTCAAAAAGCAAGCGGCGGAGTTTCTTAATACTACTGTAAGTATAGATGTTACTAATAAGAACTGTGGTGCGGTTGCGTATAATGGTTATAAAGTTAATGCAGATGCGGCAGATGGGGTGAGTATCTCGTGGACAGGTTGGGATGGTAAGAGTTATGAAACAAAAAAAATTGACTGGGATACTTTAAAGGAGAATAATTATTCTTTTGAGATGAGTAATTATTTTGACGATACGGATGCGAATCAGGCGGCACTTTTTGATAATGGTACACCAGTATTCAAACATAAGGTTGCGTTTACTGTGGAGGAAACGGCTACGATTGCCGACATTGTGGCCTGCATTGATGGAAGGTATTTTGGCAGTTCTTCGTCTGTATTTATGTCAGGCAGGTATGAGAAAGCAAATGGTTCGGCTACATCTGCTCCTATGTCAGTTCATGAAACATCCTTGAATTATGGTGCAGCCTATGCATCTTACATTAAAGGAAATGGAACACATAATTTTGATGCGGCAGATGATACGTTTCTGGAGCCTTCCAATGCCAGCGGTACTAAATTATCCGCCACCTCCACTACGGGAAATGTGACATCGATTCCGGCAGCAACCAAGAATCTGTCTTCGCC
>CAYVUF010000136.1:0-6264 GCA_964454605.1 uncultured Bacteroides sp. | reverse complement strand
ATTAAATCCGGGTGAAGTGGCATATTATGATGGTATGATAGAGGTAGACTTGTCAGCCATTAAACCAATGATTGCTATGCCATTCCATCCAAGCAATACCTATACGATTGAGGAACTGAATGCAAATCTGTCTGATATTCTTCATGACGTGGAAGAGAGAGCAAAGGTCAGTTTAGATGGAGCAGTACCTTATTCCTTGCAGGATAAAGTTGTCAATGGAAAATTCATGGTAGACCAGGGGATTATTGCTGGTTGTGCAGGTGGCGGTTTCGAGAATATCTGTGCGGCAGCCGATATTCTGAAGGGTTCTTACATAGGTTCCGATGGCTTTACTTTAAGCGTATATCCGGCTTCTATGCCTGTATATATGGAACTGATTAAAAATGGCTGTGCAGCAGCTATTTTGGAAACGGGTGCAGTGATGAAGACTGCGTTCTGCGGCCCTTGCTTTGGTGCGGGTGATACTCCTGCCAATAACGCATTCAGCATTCGTCACTCTACCAGAAACTTCCCTAACAGAGAAGGTTCTAAGTTACAGAATGGCCAGATTTCTTCTGTTGCCCTTATGGATGCACGTTCCATTGCGGCAACAGCAGCTAACAAGGGTGTGTTGACTCCAGCAACTGATTTTGATGGAGAAATCGGCAAATATAAATATCATTTTGATGCGAATATCTATGCGAATCGAGTTTTCGATTCCAAAGGTGTTGCAGATGAAAGTGTAGAAATCCAGTTTGGACCAAACATTAAAGATTGGCCGGCAATGGGAGCTTTACCGGAGAATCTGGTGTTGCGTGTAGTGTCCGAAATTCATGACCCGGTGACTACCACAGATGAATTGATTCCTTCCGGCGAAACTTCGTCTTACCGTTCCAATCCGTTAGGGCTGGCTGAATTTACTTTGTCCAGAAAGGATCCGGAATATGTGGGTCGTGCCAAAGAGATTCAGAAAGCTGAAAAAGCCAGAATGGCAGGAGAACATCCATGTCAGGTGCATCCGGATGTGAAACCAGTAATGAATGTGATTAAGAAAACATTTGCAGATGCATCCCATGAAAATACAGGCTTTGGTTCCACTATTTTTGCAGTGAAGCCTGGGGATGGTTCAGCCCGTGAGCAGGCAGCAAGCTGTCAGAAGGTACTTGGTGGATGGGCAAATATTGCAAATGAATATGCCACGAAGAGATATCGCTCCAATCTGATTAACTGGGGTATGCTTCCATTTTTGATTGAAGAAGGCGAACTGCCATTTAAAAATTTAGATTATCTCTTTATTCCGGAAATCAAAAAGGCAGTGGAAGAGAAATGGGATACGATAAAAGCCTATACCGTATCCGTAGAGAAGGATGCATTATGTGCATTTGATTTAAAATTAGGCGAACTGACGGATGAGGAACGTCAGATTATTTTGAAAGGATGTCTGATCAATTATAACAGAGTAGAATAATTATTCTGTCAGCAGAAATTATGAGTGGTTGGGAGAACAAGAAAAAAAGAAAGTTTATTAAGATAAGTTTTTATTCTGTCTTTCTGGCAGGACTGGTGGGAATCTGTGCCTTTGCAGCGCAGACACCAGAAGAGCCGGAGCAGGCGGCAGTTATGGCAGCCAGAAAACCGGCAGATGTGGAGCTGAAAAAGGTTAAGCCAATTTTACTGGGAGAGCAGGAAATTGATGAACCCGTAGAGTCTACAATGGAAATTGTAAATGACAAGATTCTTAGTAATGTGCCGGTTGCAGATTATTCTTATTCCTTCAATGAAAATATAAATGGTGCAAAATTAGTAACCAGAGAAGGTGACTATGGCGGTTTCAATGAAGGAACTTATCCGATGGAGAATACTGGGAAAACACCACTTTATACAGATGGTGTGGAAGGAGAAGCAATTTACCTGGACGGAACTTATGGATTAGAATTATGTGATATGCAGCCATTGTCAGATTCTTATACCATTTCCTTCTGGATGAAGGCGGAGGAATTATATAACTGGTCGCCTTTTATGATGATTGGTTCGAATCTGCTGGATGTTGGGGTGTCACAGAATTATATCGCATTCAACCAGAAAACAACGGAAGAAGGCGAAGTGGTTGTTCCGATTTTCAATACCATCAATGCAGTGCTGCAGAATTCCTGTGAGGTACGTCCTGTGATTGAGGATAAGCAGTGTATTGATTTGAATGAATGGACTTACATTACTATTTGTGTGGATGCTTCTTTGCAGTCGGAGGATGACCCGAATAAAGTTGAGGCATGCCTGTATGTTAATAGTGAAATGGTAGGACAAAGTGATGTGTCCAAGATGTGTTTTGATGGAACGAATATGAAAGCATATGTGGGAATCAGTTGCACAGACCAGTTGTTCAGAGCCTGTTATGATGAGATTCATATCTGGAACAGACGACTGGATGAGAATCAGATAACTTCCATGTATGTGGCATATTTGCAGCAGGCGTAGCGGATATGCCGGGAGGCAGCAATAGAACAGATAGAAGATTCTGCAAGCAGTCAGCTAAGGAAAAATAGAAAAGAGCCGATATATAAATTACAAGTCAGATTGTTGTGGCCAGACAGTTTCGGCTTGAATTTATAAGACGTGTATGCCATGGATGGTGCTTTTACTGGGAAAGGAATTCTCATGAAAAGTGCCATTTTTTTATGGAGCATGGATGAAGGAGGTAGTTGATTGCGAATTGATTCCAGTAGGATAGGAATGGAATCCGCCAGAAGTTTTTCTTCTGTCAAATTAAAGTCTGCCTACTCCAATCGGGGCAGAACAGGAAGCCTTTTGGCTGGTATGGGAAATGGATTTCCTGGAGGTTTTCCTGGAACGGGAGAAGAAGCGAAGGGTAGCGGTGAAAGTGGTAATGCGCAGACCACTTTGGAAGATATCACGCTTCATTTTAAAAACCTGTCCAATACAGGCAGGGTTGCATCCAACAGTGAGGAAAAGGATGCAAGAGAAAATATCAGACAACATTGTATGCGGTACTTAATGTATCTGTTGTTTGGAGAACGCCACAAAGAAGAACTGGATGAATTATGGGGTGATGTAGGCGGGAACACTTCTTCGGTCAGCATGGGAAGTGTCACCAGTCAGACATACAGCATGACAAAGTTCGTCTATCACAGTGAGTCAGAAACTACTACATTTGCAACCAATGGTATGGTAAAAACTGCGGATGGAAGAGAGATAAACTTTCATCTGAATCTGGAAATGAGCAGAAGTTTTACGAAGTATTATGAGGAAAATTATACGTATACTGTTCTGGATTATATCGACCCATTAGTTATCAATTTGAACAGCAATGTAGCGGAATTATCCGACCAGAAGTTTTTCTTCGATTTAGATTGTGATGGGGAAAAAGAAGAAATTTCATCGTTAACATCGAACAGTGGTTTTCTGGCACTGGATAAGAATCATGACGGTGTGATTAACGATGGAAGTGAGTTGTTTGGAGCACAGTCCGGTAATGGTTTTGCAGATTTGGCACAGTATGATGCAGATGGAAACGGATGGATTGATGAAAATGATGCTATCTGGGACAAACTGTTAATCTGGACAAAGGATGAACAGGGGAATGACAAGACCTATCATTTGGCAGAGGCCGGAGTAGGGGCGATTTGTCTGGAAAATGTGCAGAGTCAGTTTTCCTTAAATTCAGCAGCAGACAATCACAATAATGGTGTTATCCGAAGAACAGGTATTTTTCTGTATGAGAATGGTAATGTTGGAACCATGCAGCATTTAGACCTGGCACAATAGAATGAAACGGAACTCTCTTTCATACAATGGAAAGAGGTGTCCTATGAAAATATTAAAAATCGTCCAAAAAAGAACAAACAAAAGGAAACAGAATGACAATCCGAATCAGGAGGTCGGTGCGGTACTTTTGTTTGTTTTTTTATTGCCCTATGTGGTTTCCTGTTTGTGGGGACATATAGGGGAAGAAACAGAAGTTTTATCAGCAAACAGACAGAAGGAAAGCTTGTATCTTGATGAAAAATATGAAATTCTGCTTTCAGGAGAGTGGGGAAACAGAACCCTGACAATGGAGGAATATCTGATACAGAAATTATGTCAGATGATGCCGCCGGAAGAGAATGCATCCGGGGCAAGTCCGTTGGTTTATGAAGAAGAAGCGTTGAAGGCACAGGCTGTTTTGCTCCGCACAGAAGTTTATAAAAGTCTGAAAGAGAATAGGGAAAGTATGCAGACAGAAACCATGACCGGACAGGCGGAACTTATGGATTCGGAACACAAAATGCGGTATCAAAGAGCTGTACAGGAAACAGACGGTATTATTTTAGCATATCAGGGAGAACCGATTCAGGCGGCATATTTTGCTCTCAGTAGCGGAAAAACAAGAGATGCGGCAGAACTCTGGGGAAATGATAGTTACCCTTATTTACGAAGTATAGAGTGTACACAGGATATACAGGCAGTAAATTATCAGAGTCAGATGCGATTGGAGAAAGAAAAATTCTGTCAGTTAGCATATGAGGCATTTCAGGCAGAAGACATGGAGCAGATAATATGGGGACAGTTGGAAACAGTGATGGATGAAGCCGGTTATGTTACCAAGGTACGAATGAAGGATTTGGAATGTGGAGGGGAACGATTCCGATATCTGTTTGGTTTAAATTCAGCATGTTTTACGTTGGAATGGACAGAAACAGAGCTTATTTTTCATGTCAAAGGAGTGGGGCATGGATTTGGGATGAGTCAGTATGATGCCAATAAGCGGGCGGCTGCTGGGGAAAGATTTGATGAAATTTTGAAAAATTACTTTTTTCAGGCAGAATTAGTAAAAATTGAATAATGTGTCAGATTCGGGAAAGACTAAGCATCAGAAAATGATTTCTCAATAAAGTCCAAGGGACAGCAGGAGGTAAAGTTTGAATTATGAGTATGAGAAAAAATAGAAATGGTGCAAGGAAAGAACGAATGATTATGCTGGTTTCATCTGCACTGGTGCTGACAGTCCTTACCGTTACCGGGGTTTTTGTCAGAAGCGGCAGGCAGGCAGAGGAGGAAGACAATGTAGTAGATTTCAGTGCGATTGAACAGGAAGCAGAAGAGAATGAGCCGCTTTTGACACAGGCAGGAACCGATGATTTGGATTATGACCCTTATTTTCAGGAAGCAAATTCGGGAAACGTAGAAAATGAAGAGTTCGCGAAAAAAGACCAGGAAAAGAAGAGTCAGGAAAGTCAGGATACGAAGAAGACGGAAGGCACAACGGGTACTGGCAATCAGAAGACAGAAGAAGAGTCCGAAGAAGGTATGTTTGAGGAAGAAAAAGAAACCATGCTGGAAGAGGAAACAGCGACCGAAGAGGCTATGACTAAGACCGAAGAGGATACCGAAGCAATTGCCACTTCCGTTCAGCCGGTACTTGATTTTACCGAAGAGGATACTCTGGTATGGCCGATTGTAGGAGATGTGTTAATCAATTACAGTATGGATAAAACCATTTACTTTCCCACACTGGAGCAATATAAATACAACCCGGCAATTGTGATTTCGGCAGCACAGGGAGAAGCCATTACGGCAGCAGCAGATGGCAGAGTGGTTTCCGTATTTTATGACCCACAGATTGGAAACACCATTGTAATGGATTTGGGCAATCAATATGAATTAACTTATGGACAGCTTGAAAATATAGTGGTATCAGAAGGCAGTTACGTAACAGCAGGAGATATTCTGGGAAATGTAGGAGCACCAACCAAATATTATAGTACCGAAGGTGCAAATGTATATTTCAAACTGACAAAAGACGGAGAACCTGTGAATCCTATGAGTAAGTTGAATTAGTTATGGAGAGATTAACCATTATTCATGGAAAACTGAAAACCATGGCAGATACAGACTATGAGGATGGTTTTCTTCAGATAGAAAATGGAAAAATCAAAGCACTTGGTGCCATGCAGGATTATGACATGGCAAGGGAAAGCGCGGGACAATCCCAGATAGAAAAGGACACAGTACTGGATGCAGGAGGAAGACTGGTTATGCCGGGACTTCTAGAAGCCCATTGCCACATGGGAATTACGGAGGAGAAAAAGGGAATGGAGGGGGATGACTGCAATGAAAATGTTACACCCATTACACCCTATCTTCGGGCAATCGATGCCATCAATCCTATGGATGCAGCTTTTAAGGATGCCCTTCGCGCAGGCATTACAGGAGCCATGATTGGACCGGGAAGTTCGAATGTGGTAGGTGGACAATTTGCTTTTGTGAAAACCCATGGCAGATGTATTG
>CAYVUF010000135.1:0-6328 GCA_964454605.1 uncultured Bacteroides sp. | reverse complement strand
GGGTATATCAGTATACGCCAGGATTTATTCATTCCAAATGTGTTTTATGCGATGATGAAATTGCAACCGTTGGAACGATTAACTTTGATTACAGAAGTTTTTATCACCATTTTGAATGTGGTGTTTATATGTATCAGACACAGGCAATCATGGCTTTGCGACAGGATATGGAAAATACATTTGAAGTATCGGAGGAGATTACTCTGGAATGGTGCCAGAAGAAATTCATGCGGACCAATGTAATCGGACCGATTCTGAAATTGTTTTCTCCTTTGTTGTAGTGGTTGTGATGGATAGAAAGAGAGATAGTTTTTTATGTTACGTTTTGTACAGGTAATTGTTTGTAACCTGCCAAGATTTTATATGATTCCGGTTATGGCACATCGGGCAAAACATCCAGAGAAGTACTCGGAGGAAGAATGTTATGCTTATGCCCAGTTAGCAGTTCGCAGAATGATGAAAGCAGGACATATTACGACCAAAGCATATGGAACGGAAAATCTGCCGAAAGAGGGCGGTTATATTATGTTTCCGAACCATCAGGGCAAATACGATGCGTTAGGCATTGTACACACACATGAGAAACCCTGCTCGATTGTAATAGACGAGGCAAAGTCACATACCCTGCTGGTGCAGCAGTTTATTGATTTATTACATGGCAAAAGAATGGTGAAGAATGATTTGCGCCAGTCGGTGAAAATTATCAAGGAACTTGCAGAAGATACGGCAGCAGGCAGAAGGTACATTCTTTTTCCAGAAGGCGGTTATTTTCGCAATCATAATGAAGTATGCGAATTTAAGCCGGGGAGTTTTAAAAGTGCAATGAAAGCCAGAGTGCCGATTGTTCCGGTGGTTCTTGTAGATTCTTATAAGGTGTTTGAAGAATGGTCACTGCGGAAAGTGACAACACAGGTACACTACCTGCCATATATTCCCTATGAAGAGTATAAGGGAATGACAGCCATTGAAGTTTCGGATATGGTGCGCGACCGAATTATCAGTCATATGAAACAAATCACAAATCACAGAAAATAGGAGATTTTCTTATGCAGATGCTATGGCTTTGCATTCACTGTCTGGGTGCAGTGGTGGGGTTCGTTTTATTGCTTTCTATTTTAGAAAAAAAGGATTCAGAGTATAAGAACGGTTTACTCATGATTATCGTGTGCTGTATTCTGATATTAGTGTCCCGCAGTCTGGCGATTATGGCAGCAGACCAGAGAGAGTTGTTAGCACTGGGCAAGATGGAATATCTGGGAAAGTGCTTTGCTACTTTTTGTGCCATTGATTTTATTGTGAAATATTACAGGGTACATTGGCCAGACTGGGTCATGAAAGTTTTGTTTACAGTCAATCTGATTATGTGTGGGATTATTCTGACCTGCGATTATCACAATTTGTATTATACATCTATTGCCATGACATATACCAGACATGGTTATGTACTGATTCTTGGCAAAGCACCTTTGTATTATTTTTATATGACATTTAAGCTGGCGGAATTTTTTATTTATCTTTCGCTTTGTTTCAGTCCGGCTTATAAACGGATGAAAACACAGGCAAGAGGGGTACAATTGCTTTTGATAGGTGCAGGGGGTGCACCGGCTGCTATGCTGCTTGTTTATCTGTCCGGACTGACAGACGGTTTTGATATTGTGCCGTTAGGGGCATTGACTTCGGTACTATTTTTTGTTTTCGCAGTCAATAAATATGGTCTGTTTGATTTGGTGAAAAATGCCAGAGAAGTTGTTGTGGAGAATATGGCAGAGGGCATTATTGTGGCAAACAGCCAGATGCAGTTCCTCTATGCAAACCCGGCAGCCTGTAAGCTGCTTCCTGATATGGAACGGGGAGCAGGAGGTGTGGATGCATCGGAAATTCGCGCTATCTATGAGCAGACAGGTACGGTTTTGGATTTGAATGATGGAAGTTATGAAATCCGTTCTTCAGAGCTTGTGGAGGATGGAATGGTCAGAGGTTATATGATTTCCATAGTAGATGTTACGGAGGTAGTAACCCAGACGAAAGCTATGCGTGACCTGAAAGAGAAAGCAGAACAGGCAACGTTGCTTAAGTCGGCATTTCTTGCGAATATGAGCCATGAGATAAGGACTCCTATGAATGCCATACTTGGCATGACAGAGATGGCACTGCAGGGAAATTTAGAGGAAAAGGAACAGGAATATATTGAACAGATTAAGAGCGCAAGCATGAGTTTGCTTACGATTATCAATGATATTCTGGATTTTTCCAAGATGGAATCCGGCAAGATGGAAATCGTTGAAGCAGATTATGATATTCATGCGCTGATTCTGGATTTGCGCCATATGTTTTCGGACAAGGCAAAAGACAAAGAGATTGATTTTGTGATAGATGTGAATCCTATGCTGCCGAGAGGACTGCGTGGGGATGAGGTACGTCTGAAACAGATACTTATCAATCTGGTAAATAATGGAGTGAAATTTACCGAACAGGGAAGTGTTTGTCTTGTGGTTGATTATAAAACCACAGACAGCGGCATTTTGTTAAAAGTTGCAGTTGAGGATACTGGTATCGGTATCAAGGAAGAGGATTTGGGACGGATTTTTCATGCTTTTGAACAGTCGGATATCTTCCGGAACCGGAAAAAGGAAGGCAGTGGACTGGGACTTGCGATTTCAAAACAATTATTGTCCTTAATGGGCGGCAGTATCCGGGTGGAAAGTACTTACAAAGAGGGAAGTTGTTTTTATTTTGAAATTCCTCAGCAGGTAGTGGATGATACTCCTTGCGGACAATTGTATGAAGAAAGAAGTCATACTGGCAAAAAGGAAGAGTATGCGAACTTTAAGGCACCCTCAGCAAAGGTTCTGATTGTGGACGATAATCTGGTGAATCGTAATGTGGCGGCAGGACTGATGAAACCTTTTGGAATGCAGATTACTTTGGCCAAAAGCGGAACGGAAGCCATTGAACTGCTGCAAAAAGAACGATACCATATTATTTTCATGGATCACATGATGCCGGGAATGGACGGAGTCGAAGCGACACATATCATTCGGGCAATGGATGGGGAATATTACAAAAACGTACCGATTATTGCATTGACTGCTAATGTAATTCATGGTGCAAGGGAAATGTTTCTGGAAGAAGGCATGAATGATTTTATTGCAAAACCGATTAGCATCCGGGAACTGAGTGAAAAAATTTTAGACTGGCTGCCTTTTGAATTGTTGGAAGAACCCAGGTGATTATACAATAATCACCTGGGTTTTATATTCATTCTGCAGTTCTGTGTGAAATTTCTGATGAACTAACAGGGAGTAAATCTGATTGACCTGGATATCTTTCTGCAGCATTCTGGTTCCATTTTCTGAGGTGACATAGGAAGCAGAGTCTGCAAGTTTGGAAAAAAGAGGAATCGAAGAATGCTCTTTGATGGCGGATAAAAGCGGTGTGGCATCCTTGCGGAACCCTAACATTCTTGCATAGTAAATATAGTCGTCCTGACAGAATGTTTCCATGTCGGATTGATAAATATTAAGCAGAATATGCAGGAAATTTCTGGCAACCCGGGTGTAAGTCATATTTTTGGCTTTGAGTTGTTCACAGAAGCTGGCATAACCTGTATAGGCTGGCAGAAATTTAATCATACGGTCTGAAAAATCATTGTCAATGTCAAGGTATTTTGTAAAACCATCCTCCTGTTCCAAAAGCAGTTTATAAGGCAGTAAGGTGGAAATATCTTCCGGCAGAATGGGAAACGTCTGCTGATAAGAGTTTTGCATGGACTGATACACATTATCTGGTACCTGTTCCCTGATATAATCCAGCTTCTGGGTTAAAGTGATGGACTGTCGAATGGCAAGTGCAGAACTGTAGGAGGATTCCAGTTCGTTGGTATGATAGCCGGCTCCGGTTCGGGTTATAGTATGTGCAGTTATGGGACTGTTACGACGTTTTAAGGCTTTCAGATATTCGATGCCAAGAATGTTGTTGGGTGATTGCAGGGCATCCAGATGGGAAGTTAATTCTGGTGAAGTAGCAGCCAGTGCGTTATTTCTTGCCTGAGGATAGGAATGTCCCATTTTTAACTGTTTTTTCAGGGTGGTTTTAAATTCGTCACTTTCCACAAGCAGGGCACTGGCAAGGTCAGATAATATCTTAATATCACCACATTCACTGCCAAAGCAGAGCGTGTCGGTGACTCCTAATTTATCCAGCAGAGCAACGGCACCGGAAGCAAAATATTCAGCACTGCCTGTTGCATAATAAACCGGCAGCTCGATGACCAGGTCAGCACCATTTTGCAATGCTGCCCGGGCGCGCAGCGATTTATCCATTATGGCAGGAATGCCTCGCTGTACAAAATTTCCACTCATCACAACGATACAATAATCAGCACCAGTAATTTCTTTGGCTTTGGCAAGCTGATAGGCATGTCCATTGTGAAATGGATTATATTCTGCAATAATTCCAACTGTTTTCATATTTTATCCCCTTTTGTCTGTGTGGTTACAGCATTTTTTTTCTACAAGAATCAGTGTAACACAAGCAGACCATAAGAGAAACTGATTTTGTACTCAATTTTAGACAAATTTTCTAAGCAAATTATCTTGTATACAAAATTATATTTTTGTATAATTTCATATAGAATGATTGGGAATCGAAAGGAGAATGGGGTATGTCATATATTGATATCATGAAAGAGAAGGCAAGAAGTGACAAGAAGACAATTGTTTTGCCGGAAACCAATGATAAAAGAACTTTGATAGCGGCATCTAAAATTATGCAGGAAGGGATTGCAAATATCATTATGGTAGGGAATGAAGAGAAGATTTTAGATGGTGCCGGATGGTTGGAAGTAGACTTAGATGGGGTTTCGATTATTGACCCGGAGAGAACTGAGAAATTAGACGGATACGTTAATCTCTTATATGAAACAAGAAAAAATAAAGGCATGACACCAGAGAAAGCAAGAGAAATTCTGTTAAGTGACTATTTGACTTTTGGTGTTATTATGGTAAAGGCAAATGATGCAGATGGTATGGTGGCAGGAGCTTGTCACGCAACTGCAGATACCCTTCGTCCTGCATTACAGATTTTGAAAACAGCCCCAGGGGTGAAACTGGTGTCTGGCTTCTTTATTCTGGATGTTCCAGATTGTGAGTTAGGAGAAAATGGGACATTTCTGTTTGCAGATTGTGGACTGAATCAGGACCCTACGGCAGAGGAACTGGCAGCCATTGCAGATTCTTCCGCAAGAAGTTTTAAGAGTCTGGTGGGAGCGAAACCAATTATTGCCATGTTATCCCATTCCACGAAGGGAAGCGCAAAGCATCCTTTGGTAGACAAAGTAGTGGAAGCAACCAGAATTGCCCACGAGCAGTATCCGGGACTTTGCATCGATGGAGAATTGCAGACGGATGCCGCGATTGTTCCACAGGTAGCCAAATCAAAAGCACCGGGAAGTGAAGTTGCAGGAAAAGCGAATGTGCTTATTTTCCCAAATCTTGACTGCGGCAACATTGGATATAAACTGGTACAGCGGCTTGCCAAGGCAGAAGCCTATGGTCCAATGCTGCAGGGCATTGCAAAGCCAGTTAATGATTTGTCCAGAGGTTGTTCCTGGGAAGATATTGTAGGTGTTGTTGCTTTAACAGCCGTTCAGGCACAGCTTTCCTAAGTGCAATATGTCAGAAAAACCCAGGAAATATGGGTAAAAGGGAGATTTGCAAAGTCTGGAAAAAATTTGGTTGACAAACCAAAGGAGCATATGTATAATAGTTTGAGTGTGGATAGGAGCCAACTATGTTCGTAAATATGACTGATGTTTTTACATCTGAGGACAAAGTAGTTACAATACAGGCAGAAATGGAAACAAAGGAAGTTTCTGTGGGTGGAGAAGAATATAAGCTGACTGACAAGTCACCGCTTACATTAACTCTGATAAATCTTGACAGAGGAAAGGCGCGGATTGCCGGACAGGTAAATATTACTTTACAGATGTATTGTGACAGGTGTCTGAAACCTGTATCTGAGAAAATCTCACTTGATTTTTCGAGAGAGGTATATGCTCCGGACAGAGTGGAGGAAATGTCAGAGGAAGCGGATGACCAGATATTTATGGATGGTTATCAATTGAATGTAGAAGACTTACTGATCAATGAAATCATAATCAACTGGCCTATGAAGGTATTATGCAAGCCAGACTGCAAAGGAATTTGCAGGCAGTGCGGCAAGGACCTGAATACGGGAACATGCTCATGTGATACATTTGTTCCTGATCCCCGGATGGCAGTGATAAAAGATATCTTTAACGCGAATAAGGAGGTGTAACGATGTCTAT
>CAYVUF010000134.1:0-6329 GCA_964454605.1 uncultured Bacteroides sp. | reverse complement strand
TGGATCAATGTCAATAAAGTGGACAAAAAAATGCGTAGTAAAGTTCAAATAAAATTGATTTCAGCCTGATTAGGTGTAAGTCCATTATTATGAGAATGAGGTCTTACAGAATTATATAAGCCATTAATATACGTAAATAAAGAAAGCTTCAAATCAGCAAAAGAAGCATAAGATTTTCTATTAACTTCTTCTTTTTTCAGATATTTGAAGAAACATTCCATAACAGCATTGTCGTAAGGATGACCTTTAGCTGAAAAAGATTGGATCATGTTAAGATTGTCCATATGTCTGCGAAACTGAGCTGATGTAAACTGACTGCCTCTGTCGGTATGAAAAATTATTCCGGATGATTTACCTCTGACAGCTATAGCTGAGTTAACAGTATCAATAGCAAGCTTGGTATTAATCTTATTTGATAATTTATATGCAATTACTTTTCTTGAAAAGAGATCAAGAATTACACATAAATAATAAAATCTGCCTGCTGCTTTTATGTATGTAAAATCACATACCCAGACTTTATTCGGAGCAGACTGATTGAAATTCTGGGATAAAATGTTTTTGCATTCTCCATCAGAATCGGATTTTGATTTAGGTTTAAAAGGCTTGGCAGTACTCATTTTAGGTAAATTCATTTCTTTCATCAGACGGTACACTCTGCCGGTACTGATGTTAATGCGATAATCACGCTTAAGGCAACACCGCACAAATAAGGCAACACCGCACAAAGATTGTGCGGCAGAAACGCAGATATATTTTTCGTCAGATTGCATAGAATTTTTGAGAGCATACTGTCGTATGGTGAGAAAATTATGTGTAATATGACGGAAAATTTGCAAGTTTATGACGTGCAAAGTCTTTTGACGTGCTTTGTGCGGTGTTGCCTTAAGACAAATTTTTATTTTATTTGCACCCAATCGCTTATTTGTATTTGCATAAAGTTCAAGAATGCAGGTACGAATACGGCGATTTTCTTTTTCACGATTACTTTCCTTGTGATTTATGTATTTGTAATAAGTGCTGCGATTTACGTTAAGAACTCTGCAAAGAGTGGTTATTTTATCTTCATGTGAAAGTAATTGAACTGCTTTTAATCTTTGTCTGAGTGTGGCGTGAATATCGCAATGGCTTTTTTTAATATTAAGTTTTCCTCTTCAAGCTGAGCATTGCGTTTTTGAAGTTCCTGTATTTGTTTGGCGGTAAGTGCTGAAGGAAAAAGGCGTGGAGGTCTACTTCGAGAAAGAGAACATCTACACGCTGGACTCAAAAGGAGAACTTTTCATCACCATTATGAGTTCTTTAGCCCAGGAGGAATCACGATCCATTTCTGAAAATGTAACATGGGGACAGCGAAAGCGTATGGCGGACGGCAAGGTCACAATGCCTTACGGACGATTCTTAGGATATCGTAAGGGCGAGGACGGGCTTCCTGAGATCGTACCGGAGGAAGCTGAGGTCGTCCGACTGATATACAAATCCTTCATGGAAGGAATGTCCTACTACAAAATCGCAAAATGCTGATGGAGAGGGAGATTCCTGCCCCTGCAGGCGGTGAGAAGTGGCACAGACGAACCGTGGAAAGCATTCTCACGAACGAGAAGTACAAAGGCTCGGCACTGTTGCAGAAAAAGTTCACTGTGGATTTCCTGACGAAAAAGCAGAAGGTCAACGAGGGTGAAGTTCCACAGTATTTCGTTGAACACAGTCATGACGCGATCATTGATCCGGAAGAGTTTGAATTGGTGCAGGCGGAAATCGAAAGACGAAAAGGGCTCGGCAAGGAATACAGCGGCAGCTCCATTTTCTCAGCAAAAATCGTCTGCTCCTGCTGCGGTGGTTTCTTCGGTTCAAAGGTCTGGCATTCTACTTCCAAATACCGCCGTGTGATCTGGCAGTGTAATCATAAGTTTTCCAATGGTGTGAAGTGTAAAACACCGCATTTGTATGAGGACGAGATAAAAAAGCGGTTCATCGAGGTGTGCAACCGGATAGCAACTGACAAGGAGGATTTTCTGCTTTCCTGTCAGCAGATCGTGGAAATGCTTTCCAACACCGCAGCACTGGATAGAAAAATCGAAGCACAGTATATCTACCTGAACGGGCTGGCGGTTTCGATGCAGGAGTTCATCAAAGAAAATGCTATGAAACCGCAGGACGAGGACTTCTACAAAAAGAAAATGGCGGAGTACAATTCACAGAAAGCTGAAGCTGAAAAGGTTCTGCACGACCTTCAGGACAAGAGAGCCGCACGACTATCACGCAAGGAACTGCTTGAAGGGCTTATCCGGACGATGAGCAGAGAGGGCGTTGTGACCGACACCTTTGACGGAAAGCTCTGGCTGCTGCTGGTGGAGAAAGCGACTCTGGGTACAGACGGAAAGCTGACCTTCACGCTGCGGAACGGCATGGAGATTGAAGCATAAATACTATTTTAAAGGGGCTGTGGAAAGACTCTCATGAGTTATCATCCACAGCCCCTATTTTTTGTTATCCATATCTATCACAATTCTGACAAATCACACGAACAATTCTCCGAATAGAGTGTTGAAATTTATCAGAACATACGATTTATGCAGGATTAGCTGTTTTGCACTTGACATCATTAAAGTGCTTATATTATAATGTATAATATGTATATGAACTCAGTGTGAATTCGTTTATTCTTCACTGGTTTGTAAAAATAAATATGAAGGAGGACTCAAATGGGAAGTTTTTTCACATCAACGCAGATTTACAATCCAAATCTGCTTGATCGAGAGCAGTTTATCAACTTCTTCTGTGAAGAAATGAAGAAGAATGGCTATGTTACCAGTAACAGCGATGAGAGCGAAGTATCCTACATTCTGAGATTTTCAGATGAATGCAAATGGGTAACCTTAGCCTCAGAAGCCTACGAGCAAGGCAATCAAATTTCTCAATCCGATACCGGCAAAATAGCGAAGATGCTCAAGACAGTATGCATTAACACAACTGTCATCGACAGCGATTGTGCAACACTGGACTTGTATGACAAAAGCGGTAAGAAGAAAGATTCTCTTATCATGGGGCGAGCCGACGACTACTTTGGGAATGATATACCTGAACCTATCGCAAGCGTGTGGTCTCCGTTGTTAGAGAAGGGCTATTTATGGGGAAAACTGCTGGATGTGCGGAACGGTGACTACGTCTTTGTCGAGGAAGGGCTGGCGAAAATAGCACCTATTTTGGGAATTGATAACATCAGTTTTTCCGCAGAAGATGCAGTTTCAGATGATGATAGCACTGTCATTCTTGATTTCAAAAAAGCAAAACCCTCAATAATTATGTCACAGGCGGGCAAAGAAATCAAGTCACCGAAGCCTATAACCTTAAATGCAGCTTTCAAGCAAATAATCGGAAAAGCTCTTGAACCTTTCGGTTTTAAGGTCATCAAAGGACGACATCCATACATTGTAAGAGTTATTAATAACGAAATTCTGCACATCATTACATTTCGAACAGAAAGTCCAGATTATTCTGAAGGAGACAAGGCTTTTGCAATAATGGGAGGTATCGCTACTGTATACCGAAAGAAGATCACTTTAGATCAAAGTCCGATACAAAATTACATATGGTTCAATTATATGTTCGATTTTTACGAAGCACTTACGGATGAGAGAGATGCTAATGTACTTAGTCAGCTTTTCAGATCATGCTACTATTCTGACAAACCTGAATCGCTCATATCTGTTATGAACACAGGTGCTGAAAATCTGATAAAATACGTATTGCCTGTAATGGGCAAAATCAATGATATTGATTCAAGTCTGGACTATATGCGAAAATTTAAAAAGCCGTGCAATTCAGTGCAATGCACTAAAATCTGCGAATATTACCCTGATGAAGATGAAGCGTTCCTTTATTTTTTGTCTGATAAAAAAGAAGAATATGCCAATATCCTTGCTAATTTTAATATAGACAAGGAATTGCACAATTGGGTAATGATGGAGATTGAAAATAGAAAAAGCGAAAATACTGAGATATTAAAAGCATACGATTTATACAATTGATAATAAGAAAGGAATCGAAAATGACCAAATCATTTGAGGCATTAAAGGGTCTCGATTCCAACAGAGACAATAAGATAGATGATACTAACAGCCCGCTTATAACAAAATCGGATGGTTTCAATCACGAAGATGAAACCCACACCTTATTAGATGACCTTGTAGTTTGGTTTGATTTTAACCATAATGGCATTACTGATGATAACGAAACAAAGTCATTGAAGTCACTTAACGTTGATTATATCGATTTGAACTGTTTCAACGATCAATATAACGACGAGAATGATAAAGACCATGTAAATAGTGCGAGAAGAGAAGAAACATCCTATGTATATTTTACAGACGGGACAGCAAGAAAGAATATAAGTGAATTCTGGTTCGATATCAATACTATCAATACAACACATGACGGTGTGGAAACAGTTGGTAATGTTCCGACAATTGACCAAGCTGTAAAAGATGACACAACAGGCGAATTGATCAGATTGTGCCGTGCATTTAACTACACAGACAGTATAGCAAAGAAGCATTATTACCTTAAAAAGATACTTTATTTTATAACAGATTCAGCAGATATACCAATAAACAGCAGAGGCGGCAACATAGATGCAAGAGATCTCAATGTCGTTGAAGCTTTTATGGGACATAGATTTAAAGGCGTAGACGGTGAAAATCCTAATGCGTCGACGGCAGCTATGTTAGATGAACTGTACGGTGAAGCTGGTGACGATACACTCTATGGAAATGACGAAAACGATGTGCTTGACGGCGGAACAGGCATTGACACTCTCTGTGGTGGCAATGGTGAAGACACATATGTTTTCGCAAAGGGCTATGAGCAGGATACCATTAATGAATGGGGCAGCGGCCACAGCATTGTTCTGTTGACTGACATCAACTCTGATGGGATTACAGTATCCAATCAGTGGGAGTCAAATCTTCTTATCTTAGTCAACGATACAGATGATGTACTGACTATCAGCAACTTCAAATGGGGACAGGCTACATACACATTTAAGTTTGCTGATGGTGCAGAAGGCTATGTTGATAAGGACACATGGCAGCTTGTGCTTACCAAGGAGCCTGATGTGGTTGATGAAGAAGATTTGAGCAGTGATGAAAATATCTCTGAAGAGGATGCATTAGAGGTTGAAGAGGCTGATTCGACCGATGAGCCAAATTCAACAGAGGCTCCTATCACAGAACCAAACACAAACAATGAAACAGACGATTCAGAGACCAACTTGGTTGCATAAATAATTTTAGCTGCGGTGATCATGTGAAGACAACACATGGCTACCGCAGCTTTTTTCGCTTACTATTAGCGAGGGGCTGTGGATACCAATGTGATATCTCTCACACTATCTCATCCACAGCCCCTATTTTTTTATCCGCTTTCAAAAGTCAACGATAACTCCGAGTAAAATGCACCCTTTTTCGAGTTTCGTTACAAAAATCAACGGTAACTTGGGCAATCGTTGACTTTGGAGGTTAATCTACTCATTTTCGCCCTGTTTTGACCGTTTAGAGCCTCATATAACTCCCTGTTATACTCCCTACCGTTTCTTATTGCCCTTAAAAACCTCGCATTATCTGCATTTAGGCAGAATAATGCACCCCTACTTCGATTGTATCAAAATTGGGGTGCTAATATGGCGGAAAGAGAGGGATTCGAACCCTCGGTACGCTGTTAACGTACACACGAGTTCCAGTCGTGCGCCTTAGACCAGCTCAGCCATCTTTCCATAATATTATAAACAGTAAATCTGAAATATGTGATGAGTGCATTTAAGCAACACCCAGATCATTAATAAAGTATAGCAGAAATTAATGTAAAAGTCAATAGCAAATGACAAAAATTCATTTGTACCTTAAAAGCGTCATTCAGAGAGCCTAAACATATGGTTAAAACAAACAAATAAATCCGAAAGGAAATATATTTTATAGCTGTTTAAATGAATTTGATTAATAAATGGTTAAGCTGCTTGTAATGGATAAAAAAGTGTGATACAATAATGACAATGTAATGATATAGGCATTTGCTGAAAATTTATTACATAATGGATTTATGCGGCTGATACTGAATGGCAGCAGTCGCCGCATTACAACAATTATTATTGGAGGAAAAATAATGAAAAAGTTAATTGCAATTTTAATGGCATGCACTATGATGACTGCTTTTGTATCATGTGACAGCAGCGATAAAGATAAGGAAAGTTCAGATTCAAAAACAAGTGTTTCTGAATCTGATGATGATTCATCAAAGGACAGCAGTAAGGATTCTGATGATGAAAGTTCATCCAA
>CAYVUF010000133.1:0-6333 GCA_964454605.1 uncultured Bacteroides sp. | reverse complement strand
GTCATATCTGATACAGAAAATCATTTGATTAATACAGATTTGTTAAAAAAATTCAGTTCATCTTCCGTTAGTTGGATTTATATTCCAGGAACTAATGTGGATTATCCAATGGTTCAAGGGCGTGATAACTATGAATTTTTAGATAAAGATGCTTATGGAAATTTATCTAATGCTGGTGCTATTTTTTTGAATAGCTATAATAATCCCGATATGACAGATTCAAAATCAATTATCTTTGGACATAATATGAAAAATGGTTCAATGTTTTACGACATTAAAAAATATGCAAAAGAAGATTATATAAAAGAACATGATAAATTGTATTTATACATGCAGGATGGTTCGATTCTTACCTATCATTTTGTATGTACATTTGAAACAACAGCGCAAGATGATATTGTATATACCTGTAATACAGCTCAAAGTGTTGAAGATGCAATAATGCCACTTTTACTAAGAGCTTCAACTATATATGCAAAATCGAATGATAAGCCATTTATTCTATTATCGACCTGTATTAAAGACGATAATAGATGTATATGTTTGTTTCAGCAAGATGAATAACTAAAAGAAAGAGGATTTGATTTATGAAGAGAAAATGGATAGTAGCAATAGGGATGTCTATTCTTTTGACTGGTTGCGGTTCGCAAAATGAAAGTGCGCTAACAATGAATACAATCGTTACCAATGAGGTAACAAATCAAAAAAATGATATTGAACCTCTAATGGAAGAAACAACGGAACAAGAAATGATGTCAGATACATCGGTAACTACATCCACGAAAGAACCAGTGAAAGAAATAACACAGGATGATTCTAGTCTATTGGAAGAAGATACAGGAGTTGATGATGAAATACAAGATTCTAATAATCAAGTAGAGGATCCGATATATGGACACTATATTAGGCATAGTGATAGTTATGTTGATGAGAGCGTTGATGCTATTATCCCTATGGATATGTATTATTCTTACGATATTCCAGACAACTATGAGGAAAGTATTATTGATGGTGTACTTGTATATAGTAGCAATTTGAGCAATAAACATACGTTGTTTGTATACACAGAAAGTGCTTCTGGAATATCTTCAGATGATATCTTAGCAAATTATGATGTGATGATTACAGAGGCTTATGGTGATAAATATATTTCTGGAGAAGAGGAATATAATGATATGGTTTTTAATCATTATAGATATGATATCAATGATAATGGATATCATGTGTATGCGAATATTTATACCTATGCTGATGATAAGGCTGGTATTTATATAGAATTTTATGATACAGCCTCTACTTATGATGATATGATAATACAAAATTTTATGGAATCTATTCAGAAGAGCGATTGATATATTACAGAAATGGTAACGTTTTTAAAATCTAATAAAACAGTTGATTATTGTTGAAATATGCGTTACAATAATATTATATCTTGATATTGAAAATTCTATATGCAATATTAACAATCGATGGAGAAAAACTATGCTGCCAAATATAAAAACAAACACTGGAATTAAAACAATCTCAATTGAAGCAAGACCTATATATGAAACCAAAAAACACTTACAGCCGTACTTATCCGATCAATCTATGGATAGACAGCGTATGGAGAAGTATGAAGAAACAAAAGAAATCTTGGATTACTATGCGAGCAAGGTCATAGAGTATGCAACTCAGTATATAGCAAATGAAGATATGCAGCCAACTTACGAACAATTAGAAAAATTATTTCTTAACTCAAAAGATTCTAAATCACGATTTAAGTACCGTAAAGCTTCAGATGATTTTAAGAAGTTTGTTTCGGGTACCATTAAAAAGGTAGCTGGACAGTATCAACTCACCAAAGAATTCGGTAAGTTGTTTTCAGAAGACAAATCGGCACTTTATAAGAATGCTGACCTTTTTGGAATTAAAAAAGAAGCGTTGGAAGTATTATCTATCTATAATCAATTTACATCCTATTTCACTAAATACTTTACATCGTTATCAGATGTAATTTTGTGCGGTACTGAATATGGAAGTATTGCACACCGGATAATGGAAAATATGGAATACTACTGGCGCAACAACCAGATTCTTAATGAGCTACGTGAAAATCATCGGGAGTTATACGATTCTATTTTGGATAAAATCAACGAAATGAACATTGAAATGTGTATGGCACAAGATGGAATAGATGCATATAATATGCTACTTGGCGATACTAAAAATTCTGGTATCAATAGTATAATTAGCATGTATGCACAAAAGAATCATGTGAGAATCAAATTAGTAAAACAGCTCAATAAAATTCCACTTGTACGCAAGGAAAAACAGGTTGTGATTGATAAAATTGATAATGATGAAGAGTTGCAGCATGTTTTATTATCCAGTTTGCCAGTGGTTGACAACATTCTTGCATTTGCTAAACGTTTTCTAGCTTTTCACTTTGATGCTGAAACGAAGGAAAGCACGTATTTATTCGATAAAAGGATGAGTTCATTATCACATTTGATGTATGGTAATTATAATCTAATCCCTAAAACGCTAAAAAACATGGATAGATCGGCTAAAGAAAAGGATGAATCCATTATCAGCATCAGTACCATCGAAAAAGCAATGAAGCTTATTGAGGATGAACCTCGTCAGAATTATATGGATATTTTTAAAGCGTATATGAAAGAAGCGATGAAAGCTGAATCTCAAAAAGAGAAAATCCGGCAGTTATGCAATAGTACAGATATTAGGGCGCAGCGTAAGCAGATTAAAGAGTTTTATGACGAAATTTTGCATGTCCGTCAAGCAGTATCCTTTTTCTATACGTATGAAATAGAAAATACATTGATTGAGGATATGGCTGATATTAAAGATTCCCTTGCTGCTTTTAATAAAATTTATAACATGATTCGAAATTATCTTACTCAAAATCCGATTCAGAAAAACATGACACAATTATTTTTCAACAAAGGTACTTTCTTAGCATCTTTCGATTCGGAAAAGTTTAGAAACGGAACATCATTGAGTACTCTGCTACGTAAGGATGGCATGTACTATTTGTATGTGCTTAACCCAGCTAAATCGACAAAATTAAGTAGTGTGGCATACATCGAGAAAGGTGGATATGATAGATTGGTTTACAAGCAGTTAACTGGGGTGAACAAGATGTTCCCCAAATGTTTCGTATCATCTAAATCTTCATCCGAATTGTATGGTACACCCGATGAGATTAGAGATATCGTAAAGGATAAAAAATATACCAAGGAGGCGAATGACAGGGAATCTTGCGTTAAATGGATTCAATTCTGTATAGATTCTTTTAAAAAAAATAAAGATTGGATGTCATATTACAACATTCCATTTAAAAAGGCAGAGGAATACGAATCAGCAAATGATTTTTATACGCAGATAGAAAAGTATACTATCTATATGAACTGGTCAGAACACTTGGATGAAGATTATGTTAGACAGTCCGTTGCGGATGGAACAGCTTTCCTCTTCCAGTTGTATAATCATGATTTTAGTCCTTATCATACCGGAAAAGATGGTAATTACACACGTATCCTAAAGGAGGTTTTTAGTGAGGAAAATATAGAAAAGTTAATCAACACAGAAAGTACAGCGCTGAAGTTAACAAGTGGCGGTGCAAAACTGATTTACCGAAAAGCTTCCATTCCGGTGAAAGAAACTCACAAAGCGAATGAAGAGCTGAGGAATAAAAATCCATTGAATCCTAAGAAGACCAGTACATTTGATTATCCACTATTCAAAGACCGACGTTTTATGACCGACAAATTTATTTTCAAAATGGGCGTGCAACTGGGCTTCCGAAATAAAAATGTCAATGTCTATGATTTAAACCGAGCCATCAATAGTCAGATAACCAAGGTTAAGTCAAGTATCCTAACCTTAAGAGCAGGTGAAGAACATCTGTTGTATTATATGGTAACAGCACCTAACGGTACCATTATGGAGCAGGGAAACCTTAATATCATTGAATCTCGCAGTAATACTTCTGTTATGAAAACTGATTTCAAAAAAATCTTAGAAAATCGGGAAGCGGAGATGCTGGATGCTAAGCAATCCTGGGATTACAGTGTTGATGTCAAAGATATTAAAAAGGGTTATGTCGCATATGCCGTTCACAGCATTTTAAATATTCGGGATAAGTACGATGCAATTATTTTCATAGAGGATTATTCCTCTGATTTTGTTAATAAAAGAAGGGCAAATATTAAAGCAGTATATCAACAGTTTCAAGTTGCGTTGCTTAATAAATTGTCGTGTTACATCCCAAAAGGGAAAACATATAGCGAGGCTATTCAGTTGTCAGTACCAGTATCTTCCTCAGATGATTTGAAAGGGCAAAAGGGTATTGTATTCTTCATTAATCCGAGTTATACCGCAAATGTAGATTATACTTCTGGCTTCTGCAATCAATATTATGAAGCTTTTGCATATGAAAATATGAAAAAAGCAAGTGTAATCTGCGATAAATTGGATGTACAGTTTGATGTAGCAAAATCAGATTTCTTTATTACCATAAAAGAAGATGCTTTCGGAATTGGTTCGGGAAAAGAGTGGGTACTCCATACGAATGGTGAAAGAAGTATTTGGCGTGACAAGAAAATAAGTCCATTTAACTGTACTGAGGAATTAGCAGAGTTGATGTGTGATTATCATTTATCAGATTTTAAAGAATATAAATCCGTGGCTGATAAAGAATTTTTCGTAAAATTCTTTACCATCATGCAAGTGCTCCTTAAAATGCATTACGGTTCTAGCGAAAAGGAAGGATATTTCATGTCACCTGTTACCGACTATGATACAAGAAGAAAGGATGAATCCCAACCTTTAAATTCATCTGCGGTTAAAACATATATGCTTATGCTTAAAGGCATGCGTGATATCGAACGTATTAACGAAGAAACATTGCTTGTTGCTTACGATGAAAAAGGAAAGCACAAGGAGAATTGGCTTGCTTATTTGCAACAAATAAGATAAAATAATTAACATATTGCACAAATAAGAGAGGAATATCTTAAGTTATATATTTCTGGATTTGTGCAATATGCTTAAAAAGTCAGTTGAAAAGAAATATAAATCTCTACTGTTGTAGAGTTCATACTTTCTATGAAATATTGATCGTTGAAAAGAAATATAAATCTCTACTGTTGTAGAGGTTGACTACTTAGAGGATAATATAATTGGTTGAAAAGAAATATAAATCTCTACTGTTGTAGAGATTCTAAAGAAGCAAATGCCTATACCGTTGAAAAGAAATATAAATCTCTACTGTTGTAGAGTGAATGATGCGATTACATCATATTTGTTGAAAAGAAATATAAATCTCTACTGTTGTAGAGCTAATTTGGGCTTTGCCAAAAAATATTGTTGAATTAGAGTGGATGGAATATATTGAGGATATCCGTCAGGAACGAAAAGTCAGACATAAATTAAAAGATATTCTTGTAATTGTATTGTTTGCAATACTGTCAAATGTGGATGAATGGGTGGAAATGGAGTACTGGGCGCACTATCATGAAGATTATCTGAAAAAATATATGGAACTGAAAAACGGAATTCCATCCCATGATACGCTATGTCGTGTATTCGGGATGGTTTCACCTGATGTAATTCAGCAGATGTATCAGAAATGGCAGGAGATGGTAAACCGTGAAGAAGGGAAAGCACTCCGTAAATTAATCTGTATTGACGGAAAAACAATGCGTTCCAATAAGAGAAAAGATGGGAAACCAAGCCATATAGTATCCGCATGGAGCAAAGAAGGTGGATTTAGCCTTGGTCAGAAAGCAGTTGATGAAAAGAGCAATGAGATTACTGCCATTCCGGAACTGCTAGATAAAATACAGATAAAAGGACAGGTTGTAACCATTGATGCCATGGGGACCCAGACAGCAATTGCAGAAAAAATACGCCAGAAACATGGAGAGTATGCACTGGCATCTTGATGTAACCTTCCGTGAAGATGCAAATACAACACTGGATAAAACAGCAGCCCAGAACTTAAACATCATACGGAAGTGGTGTTTGAGTCTGCTGAAAATGATAGAGATATTCCGACCGAAACTGTCAATGAGAAAGAAACGCTTTGTGATTAGCATGAATCCGGCAGAATTTTTGGAACAGGTTCTGAATTTTTAAAGAGCTAAATAAATATTTGCGTGGAATAAAAATTCATGCGTATGTCGTGTAATTTTTCATTATGTATATTGAAAAATATGAAAAATAATTAATGCTTAATCGCGTTTTAAAAAATAATTATCCGAATATGGGTAAGCGTATTGGTGTGGGTGGGCTTTGTGAAGCGGACTAAAGTCCGCAGGACTGTGT
>CAYVUF010000132.1:0-6372 GCA_964454605.1 uncultured Bacteroides sp. | reverse complement strand
GTCCATTACATGCTGCAATAGTTGTGTCCGAAATAAAAGAAAGATTATCTCCAAACATAGCACCGCCAACCACAGAGCCAACACACAAAGGAACACCGAAGCCAGAGCTATTGGCTACGGCTACTGCAATTGGAACAATCAAAGTAATCGTGCCCACAGAAGTTCCCATGGCAAGAGATACAAAAGCACTTACAATGAAAAGTACCTGCACTGCAAATTTCGCCGGTATAATGGAAAGCAGAAAATATGCCACACTTTCGGCACTGCTTCTTCCGACCACACCAACGAAAACACCGGCTGCCATAAAAATAAGCACCATAGTAATGATATTTTTATCGCCTACACCCTTCGCCATAATTTCCAGTTTTTCATCGAAATTCAATTTGGGATTTTGAACACATGCAACTAATAAAGCAATCAGAAAAACAACCACAATTGGAATGTTATAGAAACCCATCGGTATCTTTAATACATATTCAAACAAAATACCGAGTCCAAGATACAGCACCAGAAATACCCCTATCGGAAGCAGTGCTTTATAATTCGCTTTTTTCATAAACAATAAATACCTCCGTGTTTCATTTTTTAACATAGATGTGTTTATTATATCATAAAATGATTCTGCTCTACATATTGTCTTTCTACTTTTCCAAAAAAGACCGTCTGCTTTCACAATTCATCCTGCTGCAAGCAAACGGTCTATCTTTTTTATAACTTAAATCTGTCAATCAATTCTTTCAAATGCTGCAAGCCTTCCCTGCTGTCCTGAAGTCTGCGATACCCTTCTATGGTCTGTGCCACTGCATCACCGGACTTCTCCGCAATCAGATTCACACCTTCCGTAGACTGTCCAATCGTATCACTGACTGCTTCAATGGTCTGTGCAATATCGTCAACCTTCTCGCTAAGCTGTGAAATATCACTGTATATCTGTCCCATCGAATTGGCAAACAACTCTGCATCATCCTCATATTTCTCGCCCACATCTTTGAACGAACTATAATCCTCCACAACCGTACTGTCCAGAAAATCCATTATCACACGAATACATTCCGTCATATTGTGAACTGCCGTATTCACTTCTTCCACAATCTGATTGATTCCATCTACGGTCTGGAAGGTCTGATTTGCCAACGCTCCAATCTCTGTTGCAACCACTGCAAATCCTCTTCCTGCTTCTCCGGCTCTTGCTGCCTCAATATTCGCATTCAGTGCTAACAGATTCGTCTGGGAAGAAATATTGCGTATATTCTCTGTCAGTTCATTGATTTTCGCTACTACTTTGGATTGCTCAATGGCATCATCCGTTCTCTGTTTCATGGACTGACACATTTCCATCGTTCTATTGCTGGAATTTTCCGTAATATCACGCAACTGTTTTGCACGCTCTTTCACTTTCTCAGAATTTGCCCGTCCGTTCTGGGACAAATCTCTGATTTCCATGACATTGTTCTGGATAACTCCAATATTTCCTACAATCATGGTTGCACTGGCTGTGGTTTCTTCCATAGCTGCTGCCAGTTCCTGCGTGGTAGCAGAATTATCTTCGGATACAAGATTGTTTTCCTTCATAACTTCATCCAGTTCTTCCATATCAACAAGCATATTGTCCCGAATCTTCTCCATGTCTGCAACCAGTGTACGAAGCACATTCCTCATCTCACCAACTGCCTTTGCCATGCTTCCGGTTTCATCTTTTCTTTTAGTAAGCTGACCGCCCTTCTCCGTTTTCTGGAAATCCAGTTCCGATGTCTGTTTCACAATATCTGTAATTTTACGGATTGGTCTGGCAATACTTGTACCAATCACGATACCCAGAATAATGGAAAGTACAACACCAAGTGCCAGTGCACTCACCGTCTGTATTGTAACCGCTCTTGCCCTTTCTCCCACCTCTGTGGTAGGCACTGTCAAGGCAAGATTCATTCCCATATCCATCTTGGAAAAAGTCAGATACTTGTCTTCGCCATCCAAAGTATACTCAATAATAGCAGACTGATTTGCTTCATCCGCCATAAAATCACAAACCCCTTTTAAAGCACCATTCTCATAAGCTGCCAAATCGGTTCCTGTAGGAATGGCTGCATGATGCTGTACAACACCGTCTGCTCCGGTGATAAAAGAATAACCACTCTCAAAAGCAGTCAGAGAATCCGTAAAATCCGTCATCTGACCGAAATCGATATCCATACCAATGATACCCACAGAAACGCCATCTACATACAAAGGCACCACATAAGATATCATATAAATATTCACATTCTCATTTAAATAGGGGTCCATCCAGATAGGTGCTTTATTCTCTACTGGTATGTAATACCATCCTACATGCGCAATATCATCTTTATCATAAATGCTGAAATCCGTAGGTACTGAGCTTGTAAATTCAGAATTGGTATCCGGTCTGGTTAAAAAAATACCAGAAGTTGGATTGGTAAAATCCGGATTATACCGTATATACGCACAAACCGCACCATCCGTATGTTCCGCAAAGGTAATAAAATCTTCTCGCAGACTCTCCGTATAGGCATCCACATACGAGTCATCCTTCTGAAACTTTACAAAATCCAGCTTCTTCAGCGCAATATCACTAATCGTATTAACTGACTGTTCAATACGGGACACCAGCGCATTTATCTCGCCGCTTGCATTCTCACATGTCATTGCCAGTTCCTTCTGTGCATCCTCTGTCGCTGTTTTTCCGGAATAATTGATGCTTATCATACTAATCAAAACCGATGAAATAAGTGAGCAAAGGATAATACTGATTATAACTTTAGTACGTATCGACCTCATATTGCCTTCCCCCTGACATTCCTTATATTCTTTTTTACAAAAAGTGCTAAATATCTGCTTTTATTTTACCAAAAAGGAGATATTCACACAAGAATGAATATTCGACAAACAGCAATTTTGATATCGTTTTTTACTCAAGTTTTACATTCGCTCTGTGGTTTATTTTTCTCCCAAATCTTGTCCAGTTTTCCTTACAAAGCGGCAGTTTTTGGCACTTTACATCATTCCTGCCAACACCGCGTAAACTCCGATGGATACCAGACAATAGCAAGAATTGGTGGTTGCCGCATAACTGCTGCCTTCTTCCGTCTTTAAGAAAGACTGCATACTGAAAGTTGCCGGTGCTGACATATAAGATATAATGGCTATCATCATAACAGAATCTATTCCAGCCAGCTTATGAGCTGCCAGGATCACACCACATATCATCACTGCCTGCAGCGCAAAACGCATCAGAATGGTTCGGATACAAGGTCCTATCAGTTTTAAATCCGGTGCTAAATCATACCCTACTACCAGCAAAATAATGGAAGAAAGAGGAGCTGTAATCATAGACTCTGTTTTTAGATAAACTTCTCCTGCACCAGATGCAATCAGTTGTTCCAAAAGTCCGCTGACTCCCACGATTATGCCAAGCAATGCCGCAATAAAAGCAGGATTGTGCAAAGCATCCAACAGCAATAATTTCACCTGTTCCCTACCCTGTACCTGTGTTTTTCCATTCTCTACCTGTTCTAACAAGCCCATATAAATGCTAAATCCAAACAAAAGACCTGCAATATCTAAAAGTGCAATCTGTGACAGATTTTCCTGTCCACACAAATTCGCAAATAACGGATATGCCATCATTCCACCTTCATAGACACTAACCATAAATGGTACATATTTTCTATAAGGTTCCGGCATCAATGGACGGAGTAAATAACCAATTCCAAAAGACACCACAAGCATCACCAGCATAATCCCTATCAGGATAAACGTTCTCGCCGAATATTCCACCGTTCCAAGTGCATGAAAAATGGCAACCGGAAGTACAATCTTCGTCACCAGAAATTTAATATTGTCAATTCCTTCCCTACTGATAAAACGCATCCTCCGGCACATAATTCCCAATGCAATCATTGCCAGAACCGGAAGCACCACTTCTATAACCTGCATTATCTTCTCCATTTCCGCGTATGCCTGCCCATGCACACGCTGCCATATCATTTCCTACCTATTATGACGTCATATACATATAGCCGCACAAACAAATGCCCCTGCAATCCTGCTGGTTCTTTTCACAACTATCGCTCATTCGGGTTCTTCGTGTATGCCTTTAGTCTGTCATATTCTTCCAGGGTAATCGGAAGAATGGTTCCATGCTTATAACCATAAGGAAAACAGAAAGAAGCATCACTTCTCTCGAACTTTCCTGAAGCAAGCGAATCTGCCAGAAATGGAACATATCCCTGACCGGTTGCATCGGTTCCATAAAAGTCAAGGAACAAACACCATCTGCCATCTTCCAGTCTGCACGCTGTTGGTGCCTCATACAAACCTTCTTCCAGTCCTGCCATACTCTCATCAAATGCTTCTACCCTGGTAAATGGTCCAGTAATATGTTCACTTTTTAGCAGAATAATTTTTTGCGGATTGCCTTCACTCTTGACAAAACAATAATATACACCATTTTCCTCATACATCGCAGAATCAATAACACCACTGTCCTCTTTTCGGTACAGTTTCTCTGCCTTTGTAAAGTTTAGGAAATCTTTTGTCCGGGAATAAAAAATTGCCTTCTCGCCATAATCATTCTTCTTATGCGAAGATGACCAGTGAACAACATAATCTTCCTTCTGCTCATCATATATAATATCCGGTGCCCAAAGACATCCAAAATCACTATCACCCAATTCCAACATTTTCTGTTCTGACCAGTGAATCAAATCCTGAGATTCCCACATAACAAGGCACTTACTGCCATTTCTTGTAATCTCATCCCAGGACTGCTTATATTTGTATGGGAAACCATAAGCCAGACTTAGGTCGGTTGCCAGAATCACAAACCTTCCATCTTTAGTTCTTGTTATGGTAAAATCTCTTACACCTTTATCCCCTTCATAACTCCACAAAACAGGATTGCCGTCATTGATCTTCTCCCAATGAAAACCATCTTTGCTCACACCAAAATATACCTGCTCCCCTTCTGGCGTTCTCTTTTCCTTAAAATGTACAAATAAATATGCCTGTGACATCTTTTTCTCTCCTTGTCTTATTCTGAAAAACCCATGATTGTCCTTTTATCATACACAAAGCGTATTCTTTTATCAATGCCATATTTTCTGCCATTTTATTTATTTCTTTTGCTCCAACAGCAGTTTTTTCTTCCTAAATATCTGCACACCTTTGATTTGTATTGCAGGTATTCATTTCCGAATGCTTCTATCAAAAAATTCTCCTCTACATTGACTATCTGCAAATGAAAAAGCAATATTGCCATAACCGTTGCAAGGCATAAATACCAATTAAAGTATGAAAGTAATATTCCTGCATACATTAAGTCAAAACCCAAAAAAGCCGGATTTCTGCTGATAGCATATATGCCCATCACAACAAGATCTGTTTTATCCGCTCGCTGCACCCCGGCTCTCCAGTTATCTTTCATCTGAAGCACTGAAATAATAAATGCTGCAACCCCCGTTGCAGTTATTACAACCCCAACTATCTTTAGCGATACATAGACACTCTCCTTGCAAAACACTATACTGATAAGTTGAATTACGGGCAATGCACAAGTAGTTGCTTTAAGCGCAATTTCTATGAACTTTGCAAATCCCTCTTTTCCTTTCCCAAGCTGATCTGTTTGTATTCCTTTTTTTCTTTGACTTATCATCTTCACAAAGTAACAGCTGTAGAACGCTGCCATCAATAAAATGGTAACTAATTTTAAGATCATTGTATCCCCCCGAAACTTCCGATTTTTCCAAATAAAACATATCACAAAAATGTGAATACCGCTACCCTCTGTCCAGGAAGCACCCGGATTTTTTCGTCCAGTCGGTCTTGCGATCTTCTCACGCCGGGAAAAATCCATTTGCCCTTTCAAAACCGGGCAATCTGTGGTAACATATAACCATCAACACGGGGAGGCCGTCTATGGATTGGACAGATGAACAAAAAGAAGCTCTGAAACCCCAAAATAGCAACATTCTCCTGAGCGCCGCCGCCGGTTCAGGCAAGACCACCGTGCTGGTGGAGCGGGTGCTCCGGCTGATCATCAACGAAGACGCAGATGTGGATCACATGCTGGTGGTAACCTTTACCCGGGCCGCTGCTTCAGACATGCGCGCCAAATTGAGCAAAAAGCTCAACGAGCTAGCCGCTCAGGGCAACGCCCGATGCCGGGAACAGCTGTTGCGGCTGGAGCGGGCCAGCATATCCACCATGCACGCCTTCTGCGCCGACTTTTTGCGCACCCATTTTGAATCCGCCGGTGTAGATCCGGCCTTTAAAATACTGGACGATGCCGTCAACGCCCGCTTTCAGGATGAAGCCATCACCGAGGCTTTGGAAGAGGCCTATGCCCAGCCGGAT
>CAYVUF010000131.1:0-6400 GCA_964454605.1 uncultured Bacteroides sp. | reverse complement strand
AACACCAGCCTTCCAAGCTGGATACGTGGGTTCGATTCCCATCACCCGCTTTTTGCATACAAGAAGTCAGACTGTTTAGTCTGGCTTTTTTGGTATAACTTTGTAAAAATCAGAAGAAAAGAGGAAAAGTAATGGTTCCATCCTTAACAAGACAGGCGGTTATTATCAAATCGGGAAATGATACCAGTGTTATAACAGGCAATTACGAATTATCCTATGCGTTAGGTCTTATCGTAAACCAGACAGGAATTCTTTTTCCGGGAGATTATAATGATTTGCTTGATTTACAGGAAAAAGTTCTGGCAGCAGTGGAGGGGAAAACAATAGAGGATGAGAAATTAGAGCATCTTCTGAGAATGGTAAGATTATATAATCCTACGGATGAGTTTGATGAGCAGATGAGTGAACTTATCAACATGGGGTTAGGTGAGAAATATCTGTGGGACATTCACAGGGCATAAAAGTCAGATAAAAAATGTTATAATAAAGTATGTTATTTGCCATAGAAATCGTATACGAAGACAAGAGGAAATGAAATGGAAAAGGCTTATAAACTGGAATTTGCAGGAGAACAGACAGGCAGTCTGTATGTGAACTGCTGCGGATTATCAAAAACAGAACCTTTGCATAGTTTTGGTCCGGCATTGAAGCCCCACTATCTGATTCATTATGTATTAAGCGGAAAAGGCAAGTTTTCTATTGGAGGGAAGGAATATCCTCTGGAAGAGGGATATGGGTTTCTGATTACACCGGATGAACTTGCCTTTTATCAGTCAGATGAAACAGAACCATGGACATATGTATGGGTTGGTTTCAGTGGTACGTTAGCAGCAGAATATATCAGCAATATGGGATTATCTGTCAGACAGCCGGTTTTCCGGTGTGACAAATCGGAAGAACTTTATCGGATTGTAAAAGATATGATGGAACACAATACATTTGGGATGTCGAATGATTTGCGGCGTAACGGTCAGCTTGGGATTTTTCTGTCAGTTATTGCGGAAAGTTTTGCAGTAACCGAAAAAAATGAAATCGACAGGGCAAATACCTATGTCAGAAAAGCAGTTGCTTTCATTCAGAGTAATTATTGTAATGCGATTAAGGTTACAGACGTAGCGAATTATGTGTGTATTAACAGAAGTTATCTGTACACCCTGTTTCAAAATTCCATGGGAATGTCACCCCAGCAGTTTCTGACGACCTTCCGTATTACCAAAGCGGCAGAACTTCTGCAGTTGACTTCTTTGCCGATTGAGAGTATTGCACTTTCCTGTGGGTATAATGACCCGCTTGTGTTTACCAAAGCATTTCGCCAGATGAAAAAAATGTCGCCTACCTCTTACCGGAAAGAAATGCAGAAGGGGGAAAGCAGGAGAAATAAGGAACATTTGCAGCAGATAGAAGATTTTATCAACCAGATTAACAAACTGCATGAAGAGTCAACGCAAATATAACATTTTGACAGGTATATACAACAAAGAGATATTTTGTTTCTGGAAGAAATTTAATATGATAAGGTCAGAAAGAAGAGAAGGACAACCGAGTGCGCAAAAGTTCCATGAGCGCATTTTGTGAAAAAAAGCAACAAAACAATATGATAGGTATTTTCGGAAAAAGGAGATTGGGGTATGAAAGAAACAGTATTAAAGAAATTTGAAGAGATTTTTGGCGACACAAAAGATGTAAATGTGTATTTTGCACCGGGTCGTGTAAACATGATTGGGGAACATACAGATTATAATGGCGGTCACGTGTTCCCATGCGCATTAACCATTGGTACTTACGCAGCGGTTCGTAAAAGAGAAGATGACAAGTTACGTTTCTATTCTATGAACTTTGATAAATTGGGAGTAATAGAATCCTCTATCGTTGATATAAAGCCGGAAGAAGAGGCTGACTGGACCAATTATCCAAAGGGAGTTATGTGGGCATTTGAAAAGAGAGGTTTCAAAATGACAAGCGGTCTGGATGTTGTACTGTATGGTAACATTCCAAATGGTTCCGGACTTTCTTCCTCTGCATCTTTGGAAGTATTAACTGGCTATTATCTGAGAGATTTATTTGGTTTTGACGTAACAAACGTTGACCTTGCCTTGATTGGACAGTATTCTGAGAATAATTTCAATGGAATGAATTGCGGTATCATGGACCAGTTTGCTTCTGCCATGGGGAAAAAGGATAATGCGATTTTCTTAAATACAGCAGATTTGTCTTATGAGTATGCACCATTGGTACTGGACGGAGCAAAGATTGTTGTAACAAACAGTAATGTAAAACATAAATTAGTGGATTCTGAATACAATGTGAGAAGAAGTGAATGTGAGAAAGCATTGGAAGAACTGCAGGCAGTAGTTGGCATCAATGGACTTGGTGATTTGACAGAAGAGCAGTTTGAAACTTATAAAACGGCTATCAAAGATGAAGTAAGAGTGCGCAGAGCAAAACATGCAGTTTATGAGAATCAGAGAACGATTCGTGCGGTAGAAGCATTGAAGGACAACAATGTGGCACTGTTTGGTGAACTGATGAACGCTTCGCATGTGTCCTTGCGTGATGACTATCAGGTTTCCTGTGATGAAATTGACGTATTAGTAGAAGAAGCATGGAAAATTCCGGGTGTTGTTGGCTCTCGTATTACAGGCGGCGGCTTCGGTGGCTGTACAGTCAGCATTGTAAAAGATGAAGCAGTAGAAGAATTTAAAGAGAAAGTGGGAGCAGCTTATCAAGAACGTGTTGGCAAGACAGCAGATTTCTATGTAGTAGAAATCGGTGATGGCCCAAGCAGATTATAAAAGGAGAAACCCGATGATTCAGACAAATATTAAAAAATTAGTACAGTATGGTTTGCAGACTGGATTGATAGAAGAAGCAGACAAAATTTATACAACAAATAGATTACTGGAATTATTTCAGTTAGACGAACTGGAAGATAATGGAGAAGAGATTTCCATGACAGTAGACGAACTGGAGAGTGTTCTGGCTGAAATGATGGATTATGCTTATGAGCATGGTATTATGACAGAGAACAGCATAGTATATCGTGATTTGTTTGATACCAAAATTATGAGTATGCTTGTGCCAAGACCTAGCGAAGTAATCAGAACTTTCAAAGATAAATATGAAGTAAGTCCAAAAGAAGCAACAGATTATTTTTACAAACTGAGTCAGGATACCGATTATATAAGAAGATATCGAATCAAAAAAGACCAGAAATGGATTTCTGAAACGAAATATGGCGATTTGGATATTACGATTAACCTGTCGAAACCAGAGAAAGACCCAAAAGCTATTGCAGCGGCGAAAAATGCAAAACAGAGCGGGTATCCAAAATGTCTGCTTTGCATTGAGAATGAAGGATATGCAGGAAGAGTCAACCATCCGGCAAGACAGAATCACAGAATCATTCCGGTTACGATAAATGGCAGTCAGTGGGGATTCCAATATTCTCCATATGTATATTATAATGAGCATTGTATCGTATTTAATTCGAAACATATTCCGATGAAGATTGAACACGATACCTTCTGTAAATTATTTGATTTTGTAAAACAGTTCCCGCATTATTTTGTTGGTTCGAATGCTGATTTACCAATTGTGGGTGGTTCTATCTTAAGTCATGACCATTTCCAGGGCGGTCATTACGAGTTTGCTATGGCAAAAGCACCAGTAGAGAGAACTTTTGAAATCAAAGGCTTTGAAGATATTGAAGTAGGTATTGTAAATTGGCCGATGTCAGTTATCCGCATTTCTTCCGAAGATACAGACAGACTGATTGCTCTTGCAGATATCATTCTGGAAGCCTGGAGAGGCTATACGGACGAAGCTGCTTTCATTTATGCGCAGACAGATGGAGAACCGCACAATACTATCACACCGATTGCCAGAAAACGTGGTGATAAATATGAGCTGGATTTGGTACTTCGTAATAATATAACAACAGAAGAGCATCCGCTTGGGGTATATCATCCGCACGCTGAGCTTCATCATATCAAGAAGGAAAACATTGGTCTGATTGAGGTAATGGGTCTTGCAGTATTGCCTGCCCGCCTGAAAGATGAAATGGAGCAGCTTGCAAAAGCAATTCTGGACGGAGCGGATATCCGCAAAGACGAAGTATTAGAGAAGCATGCAGACTGGGTAGAAGCATTTTTGCCAAATTACAGTGATGTGAACAAAGATACAATCATGGACATTCTTCATAAGGAAATTGGGGATGTGTTTATGAAAGTATTGGAAGATGCTGGTGTTTATAAGAGAACAGAGGAAGGAATGGCAGCATTTGACCGTTTTGTTGCTTCTTTCAATAAATAGAACAGAATCAAGAGAGATGAAAAGTGGAGGAACCAGAAAGGGCCTCCACTTTTTTTAGACACGCAGAAAAACTGCGAAAACAGATAAAGAATATCTGTAAGACATGCAAAACTGTGATATGCCGGTATTATATTTCATCAGAGATACCAAGCATACTGCAAAGAAATGTATAGCAATCTCCTTGTTGTTTATTATTCATTTTCTGATATAAGGATATAAGGCGTTGATATTTTTTCAGATTATGCATATTGTCGGCAAGCAGAGAATCCGCATTTGTGCGTTCATCAGAAAGATAGAGAATATAATCAGTAGAAACGTGGAAAAAACGCGACAAATCTATTAACAGCATGGCATCCGGAGTACTGGAGCCATTTTCGATTTTGCTGAGCATAGTCTGGTTTGCACCGAGATATTCAGCCAGAACTTTTTGTGTTAACTTTTTTTCCAAACGTAATTCTTTAATCCTTGTTTTCATTTGTAGTATCCTTTCCTCTATTGTATGCTTTTTTTAGGCGAAAAGTATTCCAATTTTTAATACAAATATTCTTAGCGGAATCTTTATTCGCTATTGCATACGAGGGTAGGAGGAGAATAGAAAAAATTGCAGAAAAATCGGCAAAAATTGTACTTGACATGAAAATACAACGGAATATTTTAAGAAAAGAAAGTCAAAAACAGAATGTTTCTGATAACGAAATAAATAGATAAAGACATCCATGGCTATTTTAAGCAGGTGGTAAGTTTTCAAAAATTTGGTATAATGAACAAAGACCATTAGAGGAAAAAAGGAAAATATTTATGATGAAAATTCTTTTGACAGCAGTGAATGCGAAATATATACATTCCAATCCGGCAGTATATAGTTTACGTGCTTATGCGCTTTGGAAAGCGAAAGAGAGTCAGAAAACGGAAAACAGAAATGGGAAGCTGCCGGAAATCGAAATCGCAGAATATACGATTAACAATCGGCGAGAGGAGATTCTTGCAGATATTTATCGGAAGAAACCAGATGTAATAGCTATTTCCTGTTATATCTGGAATTGGGATATGGTAAGCAGTATGCTTAGAGAATTGCCAAAAGTTCTGCCGAAGACGGAAATATGGCTGGGAGGACCGGAAGTTTCTTATAATCCGGATGAACTTTTGACACAATATCCCATGGTAAAAGGGATTATAACAGGTGAAGGGGAAGAAACCTTCTATGAACTGGTGCGATATTATGAAAATGCTGAAACAGCATTGGAGGAAATCAAAGGAATTGTATTCCGGGAGCAGGCGGCATTGATACACACCGGAGCAAGAGAACTGACAGACATTTCGAAACTGCCATTTTTATATGAAGATTTAGGACAGTTTGAAAATAAGATTATTTACTATGAGAGTAGCAGAGGATGCCCTTACCGATGCAGTTATTGTCTTTCCTCCATAGATAAAAAAGTCCGGCTGCGGGAGATGGAAATCGTAAAGAAGGAATTGCAGTTTTTTCTGGATAACAGAGTGAAGCAGGTCAAGTTTGTAGACAGAACTTTTAATTGTAATCATGCGCATGCCATGGAAATCTGGAAATATTTGTTAGAACATGATAATGGCATTACGAATTTCCATTTTGAAATTGAAGCAGATATTATCTCAGAAGAAGAGTTAGAGCTTCTGGCGAAAATGCGGCCCGGACTGACACAGATGGAAATTGGTGTACAGACGACCAATCCAGTTACACTGCAGGAAATTCGACGTACTACCAATATGGATAAACTTAAGACCGTAGTAGAAAGAATACGACAGGGACATAATATTCACGTACATCTGGATTTGATTGCGGGACTTCCTTTTGAAGATTATCAGAGTTTTATTCATTCCTTTAACGAAGTTTATGAAATGAAGCCAGAGCAGTTGCAGCTGGGATTTCTGAAGATTTTAAAGGGTGCATATATGCAGGAAAAAGTTACCGATTATGAGATGCAGTATCTGGATACACCACCTTATGAAGTACTTTCTACCAAATGGTTGTCTTATGAGGAGATACTGCGTTTAAAACAGGTAGAGGAAATGGTGGAGCTGTATTATAACAGCAACCAGTTTACCTATACGC
>CAYVUF010000130.1:2367-6459 GCA_964454605.1 uncultured Bacteroides sp. | reverse complement strand
ATTTCAGATTATGATTACGGTACCATCCGGCAAAGTAACAGAGGAAAAAGAAGAATTTGTGACAATGGGTACTGACTTGGCTGAGCACGATTTGGAGAAAGATGTAACGAATATGATACATGAAATCGGTGTGCCGGCACATATTAAAGGATATCAGTATTTACGAGAGGCAATTATGATGTCAGTAGAAGATGTGGAAATGTTAGGTTCCATTACTAAAATATTGTATCCTACCATAGCGGAGAAATATCAGACAACGCCAAGCAGAGTAGAGCGTGCCATCAGACATGCCATAGAAGTAGCATGGTCAAGAGGCAGAATGGAAACGTTGGATGCGTTGTTTGGTTACACAATCAATACCGGAAAAGGGAAACCTACAAATTCTGAATTTATTGCGCTTATCGCAGATAAAATCCGTTTACAATATCGCAATTAAATCAAAATAATCCTTTTATTACCAGATGAAATAAGGTATAATTATAGATGAGTTGTGAATTGGTGAAACCATTCTGACTGCGAATGTATGCAAAACAGATTGAGCATATTGGAGGGTTATTTCATGAAGAAGATTTTATTTGTTGCCTCGGAAGGTGTACCTTTTATTAAAACAGGCGGACTGGCAGATGTTGTTGGTTCTTTGCCCAAATGTATTGATAAACAGTATTTTGATGTAAGAGTAATTCTTCCTAAATACACCTGCATGTCACAGAAAATGAAAGACATGCTGCAGTACAAGACTCATTTTTACATGGATTTTCATTGGAAAAATGAATATGTAGGTATTTTTGAGGCAGAAGTAGATGGTGTGAAATACTATTTCGTAGATAATGAGTACTTTTTCAATGGATTTAAACCATACAGTGATAATGCATTGTTTGAGATTGAGAAGTATGCTTATTTCTGTAAAGCAGCCTTATCTATCCTGCCGGTGATTGATTTCAGACCTGATTTGATTCATTGTCACGACTGGCAGACCGGTCTGATTCCGGTTTATCTCAAGGAGAGATTCCAGGGCGGTGATTTCTATCGCGGCATCAAGACCGTTATGACCATTCATAACCTGAAATTTCAGGGTAAATGGAGTGTGAAGGAAGTGAAGGAGATTACTGGATTACCGGATTATTTCTTTACCTCAGATAAGTTGGAAGCATACAAAGATGCCAATCTGTTAAAAGGCGGTCTTGTATATGCAGATGCCATTACGACAGTAAGTGATACCTATGCAGAAGAGATTAAAACAGCTTTTTATGGAGAAGGTCTGAATGGACTTCTCTGTGCAAGGTCAAATGATTTGCGTGGTATTGTGAATGGCATTGATTATGACGAATTTAATCCGGAAACGGATAAGAATATTGATTTTCACTATAATGCAGTTAATTTCCGCAAAGAGAAAATCAAAAATAAGCGTGCTTTGCAGGCAGAGCTTGGGTTAGAGCAGAACGACAAGACGATGTTGATTGGTATTGTTTCACGTCTTACCGGTCAGAAGGGTTTTGATTTGATTGCTTATATTATGGATGAACTTTGTCAGGATAATGTGCAGATAGTAGTATTGGGAACCGGCGAAGAGCAATACGAAAATATGTTCCGCCATTTTGATTGGAAATATCATGGCAAGGTGGCCGCTAATATTTACTACTCAGATGCTTTATCCCATAAGATTTATGCGGCAAGTGATGCCTTTTTGATGCCTTCTCTGTTTGAGCCATGCGGACTCAGCCAGTTGATGTCCTTACGATATGGAACCGTTCCGATTGTAAGAGAAACAGGTGGTTTGAAAGATACCGTAGAGCCTTACAATGAGTATGAAAACAGAGGTACTGGCTTCAGCTTTGTAAATTATAATGCACATGAAATGTTAGGCACAATTCGTTATGCAGAACATATTTATTATGATAAAAAGAGAGAATGGAATAAGATTGTCGATCGTGCTATGGCAGCAGATTTTTCATGGCATGTATCAGCGAAGAAATATCAGGAGATGTATGATTGGCTGATTGGATAGTGGAACAGCAAAGGATGGAAGCGTAATATGGCACAACAAAAGAAAAAGAACAGTTTTGTGCTTCAAGCCGGCATTCTTGCAGCAGCCGGCATCATCGTAAAAATTATTGGTCTGCTGTATCGTAGTCCGCTAACCAGTATCATAGGTCTGGAAGGAAACGGCTATTACAGCAGTGCCATCAATATTTATACTATTATTTTATTGATATCATCGTATAGTATACCCTCTGCCATTTCTAAAGTTATCGCCCAGCGATTGGCTTATAAGGAATACCGAAATGCTCAGAGGGTATTTCAGTGTGCTCTGATTTATGTTGTTGTGGTAGGCGGGGCGGCATCTTTGTTTGCTTTTTTTGCCGCACCGGTGCTGGTAGAAGATAATGCAGTTATGGTACTCCGGGTTTTTGCACCGACGATTTTCTTCTCCGGTCTGTTAGGGGTTTTACGTGGTTATTTTCAGGCCCATGGCACTATGATGCATACCTCACTTTCACAGATATTAGAGCAGATTTTGAATGCAGTAGTCAGTATTCTTGCTGCATATTTGCTTATGAAGATGGCGGCAGGAGAAAATCCTACCAAGCAGGCAATTTATGGTGCTTCGGGTAGTGCACTTGGAACGGGTATTGGGGTGCTTACTGCCTTGTTGTTTATGTTTTTGATGTATCGTTTAAACAGCGGTGTGATTCGGAAGAGAGTAGAGCGTGACAGAACCGAGAAGACAGAAACTTACGGAGAAATTTTTAAGGTTATCATCACCATAGTGACTCCTTTTATTCTCAGTACCTTTGTGTACAATTGCTCCACTTCCGTTAACATGAAGATTTATTATAAAATCATGATGGATGTAGCAGGACTGGATGAAGCTACGGTAGCTATCCAGTACGGTATTTTTGCAACACAGGCAATTTCTGTGGTAAATATTCCGATTGCTATTTCCTCGGCTATGTCGTCAGCATCCATTCCGGGAGTTGCTTCTTCCTATGCCATGCATCATGAAAAAGAAACAAGACGTAAGGTTAGCCAGGCAATCCGTATGACTATGTTAATTGCCATTCCGGCATCGGTTGGTCTGATGGTTCTGGCACAACCCATTATGCAGTTTATTTTTCCCCAGAAAGAAGCCTTGGAAACAGCTTCCAATCTGTTGTGCGTGTTATCGGTTACGGTGATTCTGTTTTGTCTGTCAACTTTGACGAATGCGGTATTACAGGGAATTGGCAAAGTAAATATTCCAGTGATTAATGCTGTGGTTGCTTTAGTGGTGCAGATAGGAGTTCTGATTGGACTGCTGTTATATACGGATTTAGGACTTTATTCCCTTGCCTGTGCCAACATCGCGTATTCGCTTTTGATGTGTATTTTAAATCATCTTGCAGTCAGAAGGTACTTAGATTACCGGGAAGAAGTAGGCAAAACTTTTATAAAGCCGGGAATTGCTGCGATTGGTATGGGCGTAGTTGCTTATGGTGTCTTTTCAGGAGTGAATTATGTGCTGAAAATTAGCCGGATTTCTCTGTTGATCGCAATTGGTTTTGGTGTGGTTGTTTATTTCGTGCTGATTATGAAGTTAGGGGTTGTGAATGAAGCAGAATTGAAGGCATTTCCGAAGGGAAATTTATTGGTGCATATTGCTAAGAAATTCAATCTTTTAAGAGAAGAAGAGGAAAGGGTATCTGAGAAAAACAGAAAAAGGAAAAAGGAACGTAAAAAACGCAGAAAGAAAAGAGTAGTCAGAAGAAGATAATATAAGGCTGTTGCTTCGGGATTTTTTATCCGTAAAAGCAACAGCCTTATTTGATATCGTATAATTGTTCAGTGCTCGTTATACCATCTGTTTCAGATTGGAAATATCGGAATCAATCATCATAGAGTAGTTGGTATAATAAACTACAAATCCGGGTTTTGCACCGTTTGGTTTTTTTACATTCTTTTTCTGGAGATAATCGATTTCTACTTTTTCCTGTTCTCTGCCTTTGGAGTAGTAGGCAGCCAGTTTTGCTGCTTCTTCAAAGGTTCGGTCGGGCAGCTCTTTTCCCTCGGATTTCACAATAACATGAGAACCGGGTGTGCCTTTCGCGTGAAACC
>CAYVUF010000130.1:0-2357 GCA_964454605.1 uncultured Bacteroides sp. | reverse complement strand
TTTAAAGGTCAGTTCATCATTCTGATAATTATTTTTGCCGACATACATATGAAAACCATCGGAACTGATATAGTGGAAGGGGCGGCTGGTGATTTTGATTTTTTTTGTGCCGCCTTTTCTGCGGATGTAACCGCTTTCAATCAGCTCTTCTTTAATCTGGACAAGGTCTTCTTCCTGTAAAGCAATATCCAAAGCTGCCGAAATGGATTCCAGATGTTCGATTTCCTCTTTGACAGCAAGGGTTAATTCAGAAAGTGCTTCGTAGGTACGTTTCAATTTTCCATACTTATCAAAATATTTTTTGGCATTTTCGGATGGCGTGAGAGCGCTGTCTAATGGAATGGTAATCATTTCATCAGTATAGTAATTCAGAACTTCCAGTGATTTTGCTCCAGGCTCGACACCATATCCGTAAGTATTCAGCAGTTCACCGTAGATACGATATTTTTCGCGCTTTTCGGTGTCCTCCATTTGTTTTATCTGCAAATCATATTTCTTAATATTACGCTCTAGTGCGGTCTGTACGTTTTTGCGCAGGTCCACAGATTTCTGCCGGATTCTGGTAAGAATATTTTTTTCTTCATAATAACGTTCCAGTACTTCGCTTATGGTAGCAAAAGAAATCGTTTCTTTATCGGCATACAAGGTAAGCGACAGGGCAGCAAATTCAATCGGATTTTTCTTATCATAAACAATATTCGGAGTAAAAGCACCTTTTTGGATATTGGACATCATGCTACAAAGACATTGATATACCTTATCCAGAGCTGCTTTGTCCAGAACATTCGCAGGCATATCGCTGTCGATACCTGCAAGATAACAGATTTCCTGCGCCATAATTGGAGAAAGTCCAGTGTAGGAACTGTAAAGCGCCTTGAAAACAGGCATCGGTTTTCCAGACAGCAGTGTTTCAAACTGGATTTTGCCGGAAGGAGTTCTCTCGTTGTTTTCTGTCAAAAGAGCAAGGGGATTGGCTTTGTCCTGGGTCTGGGGAATAAAATATTCTTTGCCCGGCAGAACTTCTCTGACGGAGCTTACCAGACCAGAAATATGCTTGATACTGTCAATAATCATGTTTTCTTCCTTGCAGAAGATGATGTTACTGTGTTTTCCCATGATTTCAATAATCAGGGATTTCTCACATAAATCCCCCATTTCATTCAGGTGTTCCATATAGATACGGATAATGCGCTCCAATCCCGGCTGGGTAATTCTGGTAATACGTGCATTTTGCAGATGCTTACGCAGCAACATACAAAAACCAGGAGCTGTCATAGGACTTTGTTTGTTTTTATCTGTCAGATATACCAGTGGAAGAGAGGCATCTGCGGAAAGCAGCAACCGGTACTGGGAACTGTTATTTTTTATAGTAAGAAGCAGTTCGTCAGATTCTGGCTGCGCAATTTTGTAGATGCGCCCACCAAGAAGTGTATCGTTTAATTCTTTTACAATATTTGCAATGGTAATACCATCAAAAGCCATAATTATGTCAACCTTTCTAAGCTATGATACTGCGCTGTGGCAGGTAAAATTTTGGATGCAATCATTTTACAATATCTTGAAGCCATTTTCAATGAATCTTGACTAGAATGTGGGATTATTCTATAATATAGTACAAGTGTGCACACAAGAAAAAGTTGGGTGCCTTGGTTACATGAGAGAAGAAGATTGCCGCTTTGCGACAAGCCGCTTAGAAATGAGGATTGGTATGATTAAAAGCATGACTGGCTTCGGCAGATGTGAGGTTGCTGAAGGAGAGCGTAAGATTACAGTAGAAATGAAGTCCGTTAATCACAGATATCTGGATGTCAATATTAAGATGCCGAAGAAATTGAACTTTTTTGAGGCAGCAATTCGGAATGAATTGAAAAATTATATCCAGAGAGGAAAAGTGGATATTTTTATCAGCTATGAGGATTTTACGGAATCTAATGTATGTGTAAAATACAATAAGGAGCTGGCTGCTGAATACATGAAATATTTAGGCCAGATGGCAGAGGATTTTGCACTGGATAATGATGTCAGAGTGTCCAGCTTATCCAGATATCCAGAGGTCCTGAGTATGGAAGAACAGACAATTGATGAGGAAGAACTCTGGCAACTTCTTGACAAGGCAATCAAAGGAGCCGCAGAAGGTTTTGTGGAAACACGAATCAAAGAAGGCGAAAACCTGCGTGATGATTTGCTTGGCAAATTAGACGGTATGTTAGAGCATGTAGAGTTTATTACAGCGCGTTCACCGGAAATTATTACAGAATATAAGCAGAAACTGGAAGATAAAGTGAAAGAATTGCTGGAAGATACGAAGGTAGATGAAAACAGACTGCTTATGGAAGTGACGATTTTTGCAGATAAAG
>CAYVUF010000129.1:0-6507 GCA_964454605.1 uncultured Bacteroides sp. | reverse complement strand
ATATTATATCTCGTATAATATTGTTGTTAAACATACTATATGCCATATAATATTATTTGTCAATACATATGATACAAAAAACTCCGGTAAAGTTATGCTTTTACCGGAGTTCTTTTCCTTACTGCCTATTCTCTTAATGTAAAAATGGATACCAGATTAGTTAACTCTGTTGCCTGCGCAGTCAGTTCTTCACTGGTTGCAGAAGTTTCTTCTGCAGCCGCAGAGTTGTTCTGAACAACCTCCGCAATTCTGGACACTGCCATATCTGCCTGTTCCATGCTGACCGCCTGCTCTAACGATACTTCTTTCATCTTCTTCGCATTATCCGCAACCATGTGTACACCGTCTACTACTTCTTTCAGAGAATCCGATGCTTTCACCGCACTCTGATTGCCTTCTTCCACTTCACGAATGGATGCTTCAATCAGTGCCTTGGAATCCACTGCTGATTTTGCGCTCTGCTCTGCCAGATTTCGAATCTGGTCTGCTACCACAGCAAAGCCTTTGCCTGCTTCTCCTGCTCTTGCTGCTTCAATGGAAGCATTCAGGGATAACAGATTTGTCTGACTTGCAATATCTTCAATCTGTGCAATGATTTCCCCAATCTTCTCCGATGTTTCACTGATACGATTCATGGCATCCATTATAGCTTCCATATCAGAGCGACTCTCTTCTGCAACTTTGGCATATTTATGTGCCTCTGCATAAGATTTTTCCAGTTCCTCTGCTGTTGTCTTAATACCATTGCTCAGTTCATCAATGGTTGCCTGCATTTCTTCCACAGCCGCTGCCTGGTCTGTGGCACCCTCAGCTACAGACTGGGATGCTTCTGCCAGATTGGTAGAACCTACTAATACCTGCTCAGATGCTTCTCTGACACCGTGTATCGTAGTATCAATCTGACGGTTCATGTCACGCATGCCTACAATCAATGCACGAAATGCACCTTTATATTCTTCTTCACACTCAGTTGCAATGGCAAAATTACCTTTTGCCATTGCGCCAAGCATTCTTCCTGCATCATTAATAATCAACTGAATGCTGCCTGCCATTTTTTCAATACTGCCAACCAGTTCCTTAATTTCGTCTTCGGTTTTCACAACTGGAAAGGCAGAATCCAAATCTCCTTCTGCAAAGGTTGCAAATCTGTTTTTCAATTCATTCACAGGCTGCTCAATTCCTTTGGTAATTGCTGCCGAAAGTCTTGCTGCATAAGTAACCGCAAAAAGAATCACAACCACACTGACAATCAATGAAATAATAATCAATGCTCTCAGAATTGCTCGCTCCGAATCTCCATTGGCAACGTTCAATGCCATCATTTCTTCCAGTGCATCTGCCAGCACTGCATACTGTGCTGCACCATCGCTCATCATGATGGTTTGTGCCTGAATCGAAAGTTCTGTGTCAGTTGTTGCACCCAGTTCAACTACCTGTGCATCGATTTTTTTATAAGATTCCCAGGCTTTCTTAACGTTTTCTTAACGCCTTCTTAACATCTCAAAAATCCCGTTTCTGTATTTGGAAGCGCAGCCGCGCAAAAAAATAATCCAGTGGAAATCTCTTATCTCCACTGGATTATCTATGAGGTTTGTGTGAATTGTTACCTGATTTTATTCAGGCATTCTGCCAGATTTCTTCCCCCAAAGACTGGATAAATACAGTCAGCTCATCTGCCATCTGTTCTGCCTCTGGTATTCTGACATGCCCTGGTGTACCAGTTCCATTCTTTTCGTAAAGGAAATGATGCACCTTATTATCCTCTAATTCCATGCACACCTGTTCAATCGCTTTATCCCAGTTTGCATGGTGTTCTAAAATCGTAGTCATCAGAATAATCGTTGCCTTGGGATATAAAATACGAAGTTTCTGCAAAAAGGCTTTGTATTCTTTTCTCCAATGACAGGCTTTGTCGCCTTCATAATCCTGCGCCATATAATCCTCTGGATTGCTGTCATTCTGTCCAATGGCTACGATAACAACATGCGGACAATACTGGTTAAAATCCCATTTTTTTGTAACACCAAAGAATGGATTGTACTGGATTTTATCATAAATCTCTTCCATTCCCACATAGTCCGGTGCGCTAAACCAACCAGTTTTATTCAGAAGGGCTGCACCACCCTGTGCAATATCGTGAATCTCTGCCCCAAGCTTTCTGGCAGTCAGCCAGCTATAAGAATAGTAGCTGTTGGAATACTCACCATCATGCTCCGGGTCAGCTTTGCCCACATAGGCAACCGCTTCCGAAACCTCTCCTGCCGAAACACTGTCACCGTACACTTCTATTCGTTTCTCCGGCTTATCCGGCACAGGCAGAAGCTGCGCCCCCTCAGATAATTCAAATCCATAGAACCGGAATACATGGCAAGCATCCATGCGCTTAAAAAGCAGCAGCTCGTGTTCCGTATCTTCTAAATTCTCTGCCAGCGTAAAGGTTCTTTTACCAGCATCCGGCAGTTTTATCTTCTCCTGCTTTCCATCCAGGATATAGCCAAGATAACTGCTCCAGTAATTCTTGAAATTCTCCACGATTATCTGAATGGATGTACCGCGAAAACGTATCTTAACATAACTGCAGGGATACACAAATTCCGGTACTTCCGGGTTTTCAAAATCAATTCTGCCGCTATATTGCAAAGAAGAATTGTCCGGTGAAACAAACATATCGCATCCGTTCCTTTCTGCTTTCTTATCTGCCAGGTACTCTTTTATACCAGACTCGGTTAACCCCAGCTCTGACTAGCGAATACCAATCTCTGTATCGGATTCTGTGACATGGCTGTGTTCTTTGATGTATGCCACAATTTCATCCAGTTTGGTAAAGGCAAGACCTACATAGCTGTCTGCACATCCGTAATATAACGCAATCTTTCCGCTTTCGGAATCATGAATGGTTGCGCAAGGGAAACATACATTTGGCACAAAGCCTCTCTCTTCATACCATTCTTCCGGTGTTAACAGGAAGTTTTCACATCGGTAAAGAACTTTGGACGGATTATCAATATCCAGAATAGCACCGCCGATAGAATACACAAAGCCATTGCAGGTTCCGCTTACGCCATGATAGAACAGCAGCCAGCCTTCGCTTGTTTCAATCGGTGCAGCACCGCCGCCAATTTTGACAGATTCCCACCATTCCGAGCTTCTGCCCATAACGTGTCTGTGTTTTCCCCAGTAAACCATATCTGGGCTTTCACTTAAGAAAATATCACCAAATGGTGTATGACCGGAATCAGACGGACGGCTGAGAAGTACATAATTACCATTAATCTTTCTTGGGAACAATACCGCATTTCTGTTAAAAGGAATAAACGGATTTTCAATTCTTGTAAAATTCTTAAAGTCTGTTGTCTTCGCCATACCAATGGAAGCACCATAGAAGTCCTGACACCAGATAATATAATAAGTATCTTCTACTTTCACCAGACGAGGGTCATAAGCGTACAATGGCATAAAATCATTTCCCTCTTCATCCTTAAACGGAATTTTATTTTGTTCAAATTCCCAGTGAATGGCATCTTTGCTGTGTCCCAAATAGATGTAAGGGATTCCATTGGTCTGCTCCCCTCTGAATACACCAATAAATTCATCCCCATAAGGCATAACTGCACTGTTAAAAATTCTGGCAACACCTTCTACCGGATTTCTTCCGATGATTGGATTTTCATCATATCTCCAGATAGGAGCGCCTTTCAAGCCTTCTGGCTTTTCCTGCCAGGGTACATTTTTTACTACCGGACTAATCATTTTAATTTCGCTCATTCTTTTTCCCTCATTTTCTCACATTTTTTAAAAATTCCAAATTCTTTTGAATCAGTTCACATCTTTGTGCCACACATTCTACGGAACGCAGCGGATCCTGTGGTGTGTTGAATACATAATCCACCAGTTTCTCAACGGTGGTGGTTGCAACGTGCATTCTGGTATCACTGGAAGCATAGTAAATATAAACATTACCATCTTCTGTTGCAATGGCACCATTGGTAAATACTACGTTGGAAACATCGCCAACCCGTTCCTTGCCTCTTGGTCCAATCAAAAGACCGGAAGGCTCCGCAATCACTTTGGATGGATCCTTTAAATCCGTTGCAAAAGCATAGATAACATAACGCAAGCCTGCTGCTGTGTTCCGGACACCATGTGCAATATGAATCCAGCCTTTTTCTGTCTTAATCGGCACCGCACCAGCACCATTCTTCGATTCGGTAATGGTGTGATATTTACGAAGACTTGTCATCTTCTCTTCGTCGATTACCGCATGGGTGATATCCTCACAAAGGCCAAAGCCGATACCGCCGCCGGAACCTGTTTCAATGAAATCATCCATAGGTCTTGTATAAAAAGCATATTTTCCATCTACAAATTCCGGATGAAGCACAACATTTCTCTGCTGTGGAGAATTAAGCGTTACCAGATTCGGTAATCTTTCCCATGTCTTCAAATCCTTGGTTCTGACAATACCTGCTGCCGCAACCGCTGCTGAAAGGTCATTCACAGAAGTGTCTTTGCTTTCAGAGCAGAACACTCCATATATATAACCATCCTCATGTTTTGTCAGCCGCATATCATATACATTGGTTTCTTCCGGACAGGTATCTTCCAGAAGAATCGGATAATCCCAGAAACGGAAACCATCCACTCCATTGTCACTTTCGGCTACCCCGAAGAAAGATTTTCTGTCATTGCCTTCAATCCGGGCTACCATATAATATTTTCCATTTAATGCAATAGCACCTGAATTCATAACTGCATTAACCCCTAACCGTTCCATGAAATAAGGATTGGTTTCCGGATTCAAATCATATCTCCAGGTAAGGGGAATATGCTCTCTGGTCAGTACCGGATATTCATATCTGTCAAAAACACCATTGTAAAAATCTGATTTTATATTTTTTCTGGCAATCAGCTTTTCATACTTTGCCTGTTCTTCATAATACTTACTGTGCAACATCGCTGCTCCTCCTTATCACTTCCATACACATTCTGCCATTGTGATATGGACATTTCCATGGTTCTACAATTGGCTTGCCGCTTACGGATTCCCCATCTGCAGTAACATCCCAGAACCATTCAGAGCCGGAACGTTTATCAATGACATGCTCTTTGATAAAATTCCACTCCGCTTTTGCTCCCTCCAGATATTCTCCCCGTTCCGGTGCAAGCTGGTAACCATTCAACAAACCTACCACCGTTTCTGCCTGTACCCACCAGATACGGTTTTGGTCTACCACGCCCTTTTCACATTCGTTAGCAAGAGAATGTCCATCAAATGCTGCTTTATATACCTGATTAGTTAAATCCAGAATCATTGGCAACATCTTATCCTGATAAGATTTTTCTCCTAAAACGTCAACACCCCGCTGTACCAGCCATGCGGTTTCAATATCATGTCCATAAGAGTGCAAATCCAGAATAGAATTCATTTCTCTGTCAAAAAAGACTTCTTGACGATGCAAAACCGGATTGTACACTTTCTCAGCCAGTGTATCCAGAATCCATTCCACTCTTTTCTTCACTGCTTCGTTCTTGCTGACACGATACAATTCTGTATATGCTTCAAATACATGAAGAAGGGTATTCATGGTTTTCTCTGCAATGACACCATTTTCAGAAAGTTTATCATTCTCAATCTCAACAAACTCCCTGTCAAAGGCTTCCTTGTATCCAATTTCGTCCATGCAGCGTTCTTCAATAATATGGAATAACTCCATTGCAGTCTCTAAAGCACCTGCATCTTTCGAAGCATCATAATAGGAAGATAAAGCGTAAATGGAAAACGCTTGATTATAAGTATGTTTGGTGGTGTCTTCCGGTGTGCCATCATATTGTACGGACCAGTAAACACCGCCCTTTTCTTTGTCTACGCAATACTGCTGCATAAACTCATAACCATGTTTTGCCTCTTCCAGAAGGCTTTCATCCTTCAAAACCATATAAGCATTTGCAAAAAACCATGTAATACGGCTATTCAATATGCAGCCTTTAACTGCTTTTTTATCTACCTTCAATTCATGGTCCATATAGCCATAATAGCCACCGAACTCATCATCGCGTAATTTTTTCCAGAAAGGGATAATCCCCTCCGTTAAATGCGTTCTGATTTCTTCTACCATCATAATTACCGCAACCTTTCCTTCTAATTTTCCGTTTTCATTAACCTTTTACCGCACCGGCTGTCAGACCACTGTAAATCTGTTTCTGACAAGTGATGAAAACAATCAGTGCCGGAAGCAGGGAAATAATAACACCTGCACAAATTAAGTTGTATTTGCTTCCCAGAGGACCTACGAAGGTATACAGAGAAGTTGCTACGGTTGGTAAGTTTTTCTTATCCTGCAGATAAAGGTTTGCAGAATAATATTCATTGTAAGTTCCTACACCTTTTAAGATACAGGATGTGACAATCGCCGGTTTTAACAGTGGAAGCAGAATCTTATAGAAAATCGTGAAATAAGATGCTCCATCCATAATTGCCGATTCATCCAGCGAATAATCGATGTTTTC
>CAYVUF010000128.1:0-6530 GCA_964454605.1 uncultured Bacteroides sp. | reverse complement strand
ATTGAACAAGTATATCCATAGTTGCAAATAAAAATTCTGTCATCGGCTTCACCTTGCCTTTCCTTAACACCGAAGATGAAAACATCCATACGGATGAAGTGAATAGGAACGAAAAAAGAATGATTAACTTTATTATGGATAAGCCATCATCTGCCACTTGTCTAAAGAAAAACCTACTAGCATTATACCACATAATTTATAATATCATAGATATTTTGGGAATAATATTTTTGCCCTTATCTATAATATAACATATCAACTACGATATAAGGTCTGTTGCAAATATGCGATTGAATTAAAAAGGCAAGTATTTTATAAGGTAAGTCTGTTAATAGATTGCCACTTCTCTTTTTATATCTTAACTGAATAACGAGTTATACAATGGCAATCGTAAATTGTATAACACCAAAACGGGAAGGCAGGTTGTCTCTTAAACGAGCGGTCTGCCTTTTTTAATGTATTTTGGTGCTATACGGAAAGGAGTGTTATACAACTAATCTTTTCCCTTATTGGGAATGAATCCTATCAATCAGGGGATTCCGTATGGGCTGATACTATGAATGTATTGGCAGAAGTAGTCTGAAATTTTTATGTAATATGTAAGCATTAAAGGGCGTTTGCGTCCTTTAATGCTTATGCACACTAGAGAAAGGAGGTTTTCAATATGTCAACAAAGAATATAAAATATCAATTTCTATATGCTATCAATCAAAATTTCAAAGAGAATCAAGACAAACATTCTCTAAAAAAAGAACATCGCATAGGACAGGCAACTATTTTTTCTTATTCCGCTAGAACTAATTTAATTGATATATCTTCCTGCTTTGCAAACTGGCTCAAAAATTCACACCCTGAAATAAAACAAGTAAAAGATATAAATCCTCAACACATAGCGGAATTTTTATCTATGAAAGCAGAAAGTTGCTCCCAAAAAACATTAGCAAATTATAAGTCAATATTTCAAAAGTTGTCTTTCGTTGTAAATACCACTTATCATATAAGTACCAACTATACAAAGGATTTGATTGTACCTGCAAGTTGTAAAAATGGTGGTGGAAAAATTCGTTGTCAGTTACTGGAGTCAATGGATTACCATACTCTATTAAAAACCACAAATGCAAATTTAAAAAAAGCTCTGCTTCTTAGCCAAAACTTTGGTTTACGAGCTTCGGAAATCAGCAAGCTCAAGGTTGCTGACATAACCGCGGATTCAATACACATTATAGACAGCAAAGGGAAACGAAGTCGTACCATCCCCATTCAAACGATGGCACAGAAACAATCCCTTTTGTCTGTCTATTCATTAATAAATAATAACAGAGTTTGCCCCGTCCAACACGAGAGCCTGCAACAAGCCTTTCGAAGAGAATTAAAACGAAATAATCTTGATAGTAAGTATAAAAACGGTTGTTTCCATTTATGTAGAAAAGCATATGCCACGAAACAATATAAAGAATGTCGTTCCGCTGGTCTTACTGTTAAAGAATCCATGCAAAAAGTATCTTCTCTGTTAGGACATGGGATGAATCGTTTTGAACTTATGAAAGAATATATCTGTTGTCCCTTAATATAGCTCGTACCAATTTTTGTAATAACTGCTTTTCCTAATAAATAACATAATTCATAACCTCAGTTAAGGTTATAGAAAGGGAAAGACAAATGAAAATGAAGATTTGTGAAGTCATGCAGCAATCACAATATTTGACAGAAGAACAAATCAAGAATGCTGTTAATAAAAAATGTATCAAAAAATATGCCTATATTCTTCATGACAAAGATGTTGATGAAAACGAGAATTTGAAACCTCCACACTGGCACATAATGTTGCAATTCGATAACGCTCAGGATAGCAAGTATATTTGTAAATGGTTTGGCATAGAAGAACAATATGTCAATAAATCAGCCTCTGGACGATTTAATAGCATGTTATCCTATCTTATCCATGCTAATGCTCTTGGAAAACATCAGTATTCTGCAGCAGAAGTAAAAGCAAATTTTGACTATGAAAAATTTATGGAACAAACAAATAATCATCAACAATTAGAAGATATTATTCGATTAATTGAAGATGGTACTATTCGAGAATATAACTATACAAACTTTATTTCTCCAGAGGATTATATAAAGTTCAAAGATAAAATCAAAACTGCTTTAGAGTATCGTCGTGACAAAATTTATGACGGTAACAGAAATCTTGAGGTAATCTATATTCAAGGTAGTTCTGGAGCTGGTAAAACTACTTATGCCAAATACCTTGCTAAACATCTAGGATATTCTTTTTTTGTTTCATCCTCCGATAATGATTTGTTAGATGGATATAAAGGACAAGACTGTATTATTCTTGATGACCTTAGAGGTAGCAGTATTAAATTGACCGATTTATTAAAACTTTTAGACAATAATACAGACAGCCTTACAAGAAGTAGATTCCACAACAAAATCCTAACCGAGTGCAAACTTATCATCATCACAACGGTTATTGATATAGATAGTTTTTACAAAACCATTTTTGAAAGTTCAGAAGAACCTGTAGAACAATTTAAAAGAAGAATCCGTACACAAATTATTATGGATAAAAACTATATGCTTGTTGGGCAATATTTCAAAGAAAAACAAACTTATGAATTTGGAAATACAATATACGAAAATCAACTAAGCGATATTCTAAAAGATTCTGCGGAACATCAAATAAGAACAGAACATGAACTCCAACAATTTTTATCCATTAAACCATTAGAGGATGAATCTAAAATTGTTCCTTTTTAGTAGAATGGTAGAATTAATTTTCTCCACTACCCCAAAAACCTTTATAAATCAATCCACGAGCAAGACGACAGGGGGCTTGTCCTGTCGTCTTGTAAAAGGTAGAAAAGGTAGAAATTTTCCTGGACGCTAAATTAAAAGATACAAATTTTCAACCATCAAATTCACAAAGCCTATAAAATAGGGCTTGTTCAGTTTAAATTTGACTTAAAACAATATCTTCCAGTACACTATAATTGATTTTAAAAAGGTATTATTTTTTCAAACGGAAGTAACCTTACACCCGTTACATATTTTTTTCAAACCAAACGATTTTCAATCACAGATTCACGGTGTATTGAGGTCGCACAATGTGCAAAATAATAATTTAACTTACGAGCAAATGCAAGCCTTGCTCAATCAAATAGCTTGCGGTAACATCAATATGGATGATGTGTTGCAACAGGAAAAAGAAATGAAGAAAAAAGAAATCCTAGAGCAACATAAATATGCAATCAAATACAATAAAAAAGATAATCGCTATCATACCTATGTACCTGATGTAACAAAGTCCAATAGCAGAAAAGCAGTAGCTAAAAGAAATTTAGAAGATTTAGAAAACTATCTTGTAGATTTTTATACAAATCAAAATGAAAATACAAGAAAGACATTTAAGGAAATATTTCAAATTGTGCAAGAGAATAAACTTCTGCTCATCAAGACGGAAGAAAAAAGAATAAGTGCAAAGAATACCCAACTTAAAAATAAGTCTGATTATAAAAGATATTTTTCTAATACAGATTTTGAAAACAAATATATTGATACCATTACCAAAAAAGATATTGAAAATATTTGTTTGATGAATCTGCAAAGATATGATATGAGAAAAAAAGCATTTGCATCACTTCGCGGTATCTTAAAATCAGTCTTTGACCATGCCTTTTCTGAATACTGGATTATGGATAATGTATTCCTTCGTGTGAACTTCAAACAATATGAAAATATGTATGTTCCAGAAGTTCCAATTAAAGATAGGGTACATTCAGACGCAGAAATTGCTGCTTTCATTGAGGAACTACATAAAAAGCAACTTAGACGACCAAAATATTCTTCTGCATGGGCATTAGAGTTGCAAATTATCATCGGTTTAAGACGCGGGGAAATCCCATGTTTAACTTGGGAACAAGTATCCGATAATGGTATTTTTATCTCACAAGAGCAACTAACAACTTCAGATAATCAATTTATCATAGTAGACCATACCAAAACATGCAAAGATAGATTATTCCCTCTTACCGATGATTTAAAAGACTTTCTCACAAGATTAAAAGCTATGCACAACAAATATTATCCCGATAGCAATTATCTGTTTCCCAATAGGGAAAATACTGCACCTATCACAAATAGAGCTGTCTATCTTGTTTATCAAGGTATTTGTCAAAAATTAGGTATAAAAAGCGAAAAAGGTATCATTAAAGGTCCTCATTCCTTTAGAAGAAATGTTTCGACCTCCCTTGTTAATTCAAACGGTGGTAATCTTCTAATTGCATCTGCATTATTAGGGCATAGCCCCACAGTAGCAGAAAAAAATTACTTAACGGGCATCGACTTGAATCAAGCTCAAGCTGTAGCCAATCAAAGACACTTGCTAAATTAAACAAAGTGTAATCATGTGTAATCAAATTTTTAAATGCACAAAAAATGAGAAGTGTTGATTTTTCAACACTTCCCACTCCATTTTTTAATGAGACATCGGGGATTCATTCCCGATTTTGCCATATTGCTGCAATAGGTGTTCCGGCATACATGAGGTGTGATATTTGGCATCTGCACTCGATAAATATCATTGTATCTGCCGACCATGTGGTTGAATCGATGCTGCCAATGCATTGCTACAAGTGGCATTCCATTATCATCGTAAAACAGGAATCCACTGTAGCCATCAATGGCTTTTTCCACTTTGGGAGCATTCCTGTCCTCGATGATTGCCTGAAACATTTCTGCTACATCCTCTGTTATCGGCAGTACCCTTGTTCCGGCATCTGTCTTTGTGGTTTCGATGATATATCGCATATCTGACGTTCTCTGCAACTGATGGTCAATATTCACTATTCGTTTCTCCAAATCAATATCCTTCAGCGTAAGTCCACAAAATTCCGATATTCGCATTCCTGTATGAAATAGAATGTACACCACTTCATAATATTTACAGTACACCACATCGTCATGCACAAACTTTAGGAACTTTCGCATTTGGTCTTTGGAAATTGCTTCTCTTGTGACTGCATCATTTACCAATACTCCGGCAAGCTGGAATCCGAATGGATTCTTTACAAGGATGTCATCATCCACCGCCATCTGAAAAGCTGGTCGCAGCACTCCCCGGATTGTATGAATAGAACTGTAGCTTTTTCCATCTTCCTGTTGCAGCTTGATAAGAAACAACTTGGCATCCGATGTTTTCACACTTCGGATTGTCTTTTTCCCGAAAGATTCCTTTGCAAGTAATCTCTGCACTGTAACATATCCCTGCTTGGTGCTCTGCCTCACTCCTGTTTTGGTTTTCAGATATCGGTCTACCAATTCGCACACTGTCATCTGCCCGTCCACGATATTTATAAGCAAATCAAAATCCGTATTGACCTGTTTCTCCAATTCCCTGAGTGACAGGCATGGCTTTTTGCCCTTTGGAAGTTTGTCCGTTGGTTCTAGTTTCCAGCTATAGACAAAATGTGGTTTTCCATCAATATGATACTTATACTGATATTTTCCATCTGCCCTTACGCTCTCTCCCGGTCGAAGAACCCTGCGTTTAGAATCCCGCCTTGTCTGTCCTCTTCCTGCCTTTGCCATTATCCTCGCCTCCTCAACTCTGGATGGTGCAGCAGATATTTTTCAAATGCATCACGGAGAATCAGCTTGCGTTCTCCGTAGTATGCCAAGAAATTCTCACCATCCGTATTTTTCAATAAATCATAGAACTTTCTTCGGCTCAGAACAAAATAGTCGATTGCCTCCGAAGGATTCAATATATCCTTTTCTGCTAAATCTGGTCTTGCCATAATACACTTCCTTTCTGCCGAAAGTGGCTGTTTTCAAGGGTTTAATGGGTTCATCGTATATTCGCTCTACTCCCCGGAAATAGCAACTACTTTCGGCAGATAAAAGGAATTATATTTCTGATGAATTAAGGATAAATTCTTCAAACTTCGGGCGGATAATCAAGAACCTGTTTCCACAATAAACTGCCACAGTTCCAAGGTTATCCTCCGCAATCCTTCTCATCTTTTTAATGCCAATATTAAAATAAGCTGCTGCCTCTTTGATAGTGAGCGTATACTTTTCCTTTACAGGGACAATTGTATTTTCCATACTGCCAGAAGTATCATGTTTTTCCAGCGTCATGTGTAATCCTCCTTCCATAAGGGACTGTTTTATCTCCACAGCCCCAACTGCTTAATCTGCTGCCATCTGAAGCACCTTGACCGCATCCTTACGGATTAGCTTTCCGTCCAGATACTCACATCCCAGATATCCGATTTGTCCTCGCACGGCAAATTTTTCTTTCAATGTGCGGATCGTCATTGGAAAACGCTGAACCAGCCAGTAATTGCTAAAATCTCCAAATGCGATTACCTTCTGACCTTTTCCAATGGATGGCATGGAATCAATAATCTGCACAGGTTTTAAAAAAATTGTTTCATTGCTGCCTTTCCACAGATAGTTTCCGACTGAATCTTTGAGGGTACGGAGTGCCAGAGCTGTTTCATCGTTCATAAGCCATGTAC